>NZ_JBHWVM010000043.1:36489-61335 GCF_042736805.1 Streptomyces sp. NPDC060031 | reverse complement strand
GCCCGGCAGCCGCCGGCCCGGGTCCGGCGGCCGCCGGGGCCCGACTACTTGATCAGCGCGGTCCAGTCCGGCGCCTGTGCGGGGTCGAGCATGCGCAGCTGGCCCAGAACCTTCGGGTCCTGTGCGTCGAGCCAGTCCGCCAGCTCCCGGAACGACACGCAGCGCACGTCTTGGCGCGGGCAGACGTCCTTCATGACGTCCTCGACGGCCTTCATGTAGATGCCGCCGTTCCAGTCCTCGAAGTGGTTGCCGATGAACATCGGCGCCCGACTGCCGTTGTAGACACGGTTGAAGCCGTTCATGTACGAGCCCCGGACCTGCGCCTGCCACCCTGCGAACTTCGCCGGGTCGCCCTGGGTGCTGTCGCCCGACTGGTTGTAGAGGAAGTTGAAGTCCATGGAGAGGACCTGCACTTCTTTGCCCTGCAATGGCACGAGCTGGAGGGGAAAGTTCCATATGTCGTCCTGCTTGGACGGCCACAGCTGGAAGTCTCCCGAGGAACTCGCGTCGTAGCGCCAGCCGTACGGCTTGATCGCGGTCAGGAGGTTCTTCTGGCCCTCAAGGCACGGCGCACGGCCGCCGACCACTTCCCGGTCCGGGTCGAAGGGCAGCGGCGCCTCCTTGGTGAAGCCGGTGTTGGTCTTCCAGTTCTTGATGAACGAGTACGTCTGGTCCGTCTCGCTCTTCCATTCGGCGGGGCTCCACTCCCCGCCGCCCTTGGGCCCGCAGAAGTGCCCGTTGAAATGTGAACCGATCTCGTTGCCGTCGTTCCAGGCGCCGCGCAGCTGTCCGAGGGTGGACTTGATGTGCGGGACGGTCGGGTACGAGATGGCGGCCGCTCCCTCACCGTGCTGGGGCGGGCGGTAGAGCGTCTTCTTGTTCTCCGGCAGCAGGTAGATGCCCGTGAGGAAGAAGGTCATGTGGGCCTTGTTCTCCCGGGCCACCTGGCGGAAGTGGGAGAAGAGGTGGTCGTCGCCTTCCAGTGCGCCGTCCCAGGAGAACACCACGAACTGCGGCGGCTTCTCGCCGGGCTTCAGCCGCTCGGGCTTGAGCTGTCCCGGCTGCGGTCCGGTGTAGGAGGTGGAGCCGTCTCCCAGGACCTTGACCTTGCCGTCCCAGGCCTTTTCCGCGCCCTTGTCGGCGGCCCCGCCGGCCGCAGCACCCGGTGCCGCGAGCTTCGCGTCGCGCTCGGTGGTCCCCGAGGAGCCCGCCGTGAAGGCGTACGCGGTGGCGGCGGCGCCGCCCAGGGCGATCACGGCCACGCCTATGCCCAGGCGCCTGCGGTTCTGTGCCTTCCTGCGTACTTTGCGGCTGCTCCGGGATTCCGTCCGGGTGCCTGCAACGGCGTCGGTGTCGGCCATCGCCATCGTCTCCCCCCCTGCTCACCGCAGCAGGGCCGCGCGTGGATGGTTCATACGAATATAGAACTTGTCGGCACTCACACCGCACCCCGAGCCCCTCCCGTACGTCGCTTCACAGCCAAACCACAGCTCCGGGGGAAGGCGGCTCAGCGCACCCGGCCGCGGGGCTTCACGCTGGTCGGGGCGCATCCAGGAGTCTGATCGGAGGGGCTGGTGCCCCGACCGTACGGCGGATTACGGACAACGGCCTCGACGTGATGCACCGACCGCCCGGGCGTGGCCTTCGCTCAGCACGGTCGCGGCCCCCTACGTGAGTTGTGCGACCGGGCCGACGTCAAGGATCTGGGCGGCTTCGCCGATGGAGCCGGCGGCTTGGGCGGGCCGGTCGGCGATCAGCGGGAACCGGTCGTCACCGGCGGTGCGTATGTCGCGGAGCTGGGCGGGGGAGGGGATGACCGCGCGCGCGGGGGCGTACCGCTGGGGCTTGACGCCCAGGGACTGCCTCCCCCTCCGCTGACGGCACGTCCCCGTGTCCCCATGTCCCTCCCGCGGGCCGACCGGCTGCGCAGAGCCCGCCACACCGTCGGGAGGAAGGACGCGTACAAGGCGTCGCTCATCATGGCCGCGACGACTACTGACCAGGCGCTCGCCCGGCGGACGACTCGCTGAAAGCGGGGATCGGCGGGCCTTGCGGCAGCAGCTGGGTCAGGACGAAGGACAGGACCGCCGCCAGCATCACGATCGCGACCGTTTCCGTGTTGCCCAGCAGGAGGACGACCAGGACCACGCTGCTGACGGGCAGACGCAGTGCCGCGGTGACCGCCGCCGCCATCCCGGCCGCCATCGCCGGCACCAGGCCGAAGCCGGGCAGCGGTGCCAGCAGGGCGCCGGCCGCCCCGCCCAGGAACAGCGCGGGGAAGACGGGACCGCCCCGCAGGCTTCCCAGGCAGAGCGAGTACGCGAGGGCCTTGAACACCAGCACCGCAACGAGGGCGCCCACCGGCCAGGCGTGCGGGTCCTGGGCCATCTCGCCCAGCGCGTCCTCCCCGGACAAGGCGACCTCGGAGGGCGAACGGCCGGTGGCGACCGTGTAGAGGGCCATGCAGCCCGCCGCGCCGAGCGCGCAGAGGGTGGTGTTCCGTACCGTCCAGGACGACACGAATCCGGCCGCCAGCCTCCCGCCCACGAAGACCACGTGGATCAGGAGTGCGAGGGCCGGCGCCAGCAGCAGCACCCACAGCACGTCCCCCGCGTCGAGCAGCGGCGCCTTGGGCAGGCCGATGTCCAAACTCCCGGTCGGCAAGCCGGTCCAGTGGACGAACCCGGTGAACACCAGTGCCCCGACCCCGCTGGCCAGCAGGGCCGGCAGCATCACCGCGAACAGCTGCGGCCCGCCCACTCCGGCCACCTCCATCAGCAGCACCGCGCCCACCACCGGGTTCCCGAAGAGCGCAGCGATGGCTGCTGCGGCGCCGGCCGCGCCGAGCAACGCCGTGCTCGCCTTGGTCTGGGGCGCCCGTACCAGGCTGGCGAAAAGCAGGGCCGTACCGCTGCCCAGGGCGATCAGTGGTGCCTCGGGGCCCAGCACGGCGCCGAGCGGCAGGCTGAACACGGCGGCGATGACGACACCGGCCAGGGCGTCCTTCGTGATCCCGCCCGAGTGCAAGCCGCCCGCCGGGATGTGCCCGCCCCGTCCGGGAAGCCGCGTGACGACCAGACCGACGGCCACTCCGGCCACCAGCATGAGGGGGAACCCCCACCACCAGGGGGGCTGTTCCCAGCCCAGATCCTTGGGCCAGTCCGTCCAGACGAGCCGTTCCAGCTGGTGGATCGCCACGAGGAACCAGAACGCGATCAGCGACACTGGAATACCGATCAGGCCGCAGAACAACAGCGCCTTGCGGTACTCGGGCCGGCGCAGCATGCTCTGCAACTGGTCGGCTTCCTGGGGCTGACTCGCCGACGGGGACACGGCGTCTTCCGACTTCGTCCCGGCGATGGGGTCCTCCTGGGCTCAGCGGCTCGACGAGCGATTCCCCCACGACGGACGAGACTATCCGGTTTGTCATCCGCTGCCCGTCGCCACGCCGCCACAGTGCGGCGGGGCGTCGGTTCGGCGTCGCGCACCACGTACTCGGTCCTGGCCGCGTCCTGGCGCGGCCGTTCGCTGGGCCACCGCCGATCCCATGAGGGGTGCCACCCCGCGTGTAGCCCGACCGTGGGACCTGCCCGGCCGAAATGGGGCTGCGTGGCGCGCCGGTGCGTCCCGCCACGGTGCGGGGTGCTTTCGTCTGTGCCCGGGCCGGTGGCCGCTCCTGTGCGCCCGTTCCGGGGACAACTGAGGGTCAGCCCCTCTGCATGCGTCGCCGGTCGGGCTTTCCTGCTGGGGGTGGGCGCTCCGTTCAACCTGCCTAAGGAGAGATCGTGGCAACCAGAGACGACATGAGCCGCGCGGCCGGGTCCGTGCAGTTGCTCAAAGGCCAGAAGGCGCTGGTGACGGGTGCCAACTCGGGCATCGGCCTGGCGACCGCCGTCGCCCTGGGCCGGGCCGGAGCGGACGTCGTGGTCAACTACGTCGTCGGCGCGGACGAGGCGGAGAAGGTCGTGGCGCAGATCAAGGACTTCGGGGTCCGTGCCTACGCCCATGAGGCTGATGTGTCCGACGAGGATCAGGTGGTCGCCATGGTGGCCCGGATGGTGGAGGAGTTCGGCACCATCGACATCATGGTGGCGAACGCCGGCCTCCAACGGGACGCGGCCCTGACGGAGATGACGCTCGCCCAGTGGCAGAAGGTCATCGACGTCAATCTGACCGGCCAGTTCCTCTGTGCCCGGGAGGCCGCCAAGGAGTTCGTGCGGCGCGGCGTGGTGGAAGAGGTGTCCCGGTCGGCCGGGAAGATCATCTGCATGAGCTCGGTCCACCAGATCATTCCGTGGGCGGGGCATGTCAACTACGCCTCCTCCAAGGGCGGTGTGGGCATGCTGATGCAGACGCTCGCCCAGGAGCTGGCCCCCCAGCGGATCAGGGTCAACGCGGTCGCACCCGGCGCGATCCGCACACCGATCAACCGCGACGCCTGGTCCACCCCTGAGGCCGAGGCCGATCTCCTGCGGCTGATCCCGTACCGCCGTGTGGGTGACCCGGACGACATCGCCAACGCCGTCGTCGCCATGGCCTCCGACCTTCTCGACTACGTCGTCGGCACCACGCTCTACGTCGACGGTGGGATGACGCTCTTCCCCGGCTTCGCCACCGGAGGCTGACCGCCCGTACGGGACCCGGGCAGCCGGGCGACGTGCAGCCGAGTGCACACGCGGGCCGGATGGTGCGTCACGCGGGTGAGGACAGCTCCACGGTGCCCCTCCGTCCGCGTCACGGCCCTCTCAGCCCCCGCCGTCCGCGGGCAAGACCAATGAGGCACACATGTTCAGCACAGTGATCCACCTGGCGGATGCGCCGCCCCAACTCCTGCCGGCTCGTGAGCTGATGGCCTTCACCCTCGGTTCGCACATCCTGCTGGTTCCCTTCGGAGTGGCGCTGCCGTTCATCACGCTGTTGATGCATTACCGGGGGCTGCGCCGGGGCGACCCCGTCGCGCTCAAGCTGGCGCGGCGATGGTCCGCGGTGATGGCCGTCCAGTTCGCCATCGGCGTCGTCACCGGCACGGTTCTGTCCTTCGAGCTCGGTCTGCTGTGGCCCGGCATGATGGGGCGCTGGGGTGACGTCTTCGGACTCGGGTTCGGCGTCGAGGCGTGGGCGTTCTTCCTGGAAGCCGTGCTGATCGCCATCTACCTCTACGGATGGCGGCGTCTGAAGCCGTGGACCCACTTCTGGCTGGGCGCACCGTTGCCGCTGGCGGCCTTGATGGGGGCGTTCGGAATCATCGCGGCCAACGCCTGGATGAACACCCCGCGGGGGTTCAGCCTTGACAGCCAGGGCAAGCCCGTCGACGTCGAGGTACGACAGGCGATCTTCACGCCGATGTTCGGCCCGGAGTACTGGCACTTCGTGGTCGCGATGTTCATGACCGCCGGGTACGTGGTCGCCGGGGTGTACGCCGTGGGCTGGCTGCGCGGGCGACGCGACCGGTACCACCGGCTCGGCTTCACGCTGCCGTTCACCGTGGCCGCGATCCTCACACCCGTCCAGTTCATGGTCGGCGACTCCGCCGCCCGCGCCGTCTTCCACAAGCAACCGGTCAAGTTCGCCGCCACGGAACTCGTCTGGGAGACCGACACGCACGTCCCGGAGTACCTGTTCGGACGGCTGAACAGCGACGGGACGATCTCCGGCGGGATCAAGATCCCCCAGCTGGACTCGATCCTCGCCGGCTTCAAGCCGAGTACCCAGGTGACCGGGCTGACGGCGGTGCCGGAGTCCGACCGGCCCACCGCCGTCCAGGCCACCATCGCCCACTGGGCCTTCGACATCATGGTCACCGTCGGCAGCCTGCTGATCCTGCTCGCGCTGTGGTACGGGTGGAGCTGGCTGCGGCACCGGGAGCTTCCCCGCAGCCGCTGGTTCTTCCGCTGTGCCGCCGTCGCGGGAGCCGCGTGCCTGCTCACTGTGGAGTGCGGCTGGATCACCACCGAGGTGGGTCGTCAGCCCTGGATCGTGTACAACCAGATGAGGGTCTCGGAGGCGGTGACCGGCACGCGCGCCGGATCCCTGTGGGCGATGCTCGGCCTCGTCATCGTCGTGTACGTGATGGTGTTCGGCGCGTTCATCGCCGTCGTCCTGAAGATGCGCACCCGCTGGCGCATCGCTGACGAGACTCCGGCCGCCGCGCACGGCGCACCGGCCCCGGAGGCCGACACCCCCTACGGACCCAGAGATGAGCCCGGGGCCGCGGCCGGCGGGGCAGTGTCCGCCGGCGGCTCCGACCGAAACGTTGGGGGTGCGTCCTGATGGCGGAATTCATCGCCGGGGTGCTGGTGGTCGTCATCGCGGCGTACGCCTGTGGCGGAGGTACCGACTACGGCGCGGGTTTCTGGGACCTCCTGGCCGGCGGCGCGGAGCGCGGCAAGAGGCCCCGCTGGCTGATCGATCACGCGATGGCCCCCGTCTGGGAGGTCAACAACGTCTGGCTGATCTTCGTCTTCATCATCATGTGGACCGGCTTCCCGACGATGTTCCAGGCTGTCTTCGGGGCGATGTGGCTGCCGCTCGCGCTCGCGGCCGTCGGCCTGGTACTCAGGGGCGCCGGGTTCGCCCTGCGCAAGCCGACCCACCGACTGGCCCAACGGCGCATCTACGGTGCGGTGTTCGCCGTCTCCTCGCTCGTCACGCCCTTCTTCCTCGGAGCGGTGCTCGGCGGCATCGCCGCCGGACGGGTCGCGGTCGGGACCACCGCCTCCGCGGACGCCTGGGCCAACCCGACCTCGGTCCTCACGGGTCTGCTGGCCGTCGCCGCCGTCGCGTTCCTCGGGGCGGTGTTCCTCTGCTCCGACGCCCGCCGGTTCGGTGCGGACGACCTCGTCGACTACTTCCGCCGCCGGGCGCTGCTCGCCTTCGCCGCGGTCGTCGTCCTCGCGCTCATCGCCCTGCCCGTCACCCATGACGACGCCCGGCACGTCTGGGACGGCCTCACCGGGGGCCTGGGACTGCTGCTGGTCATCCTGGCCGCCGTCTGCGGGCTGGCCACGGTGTTCCTTCTGGTACGCCGCTCCTACGGCTGGACCCGCTACACCTCCGCGGCGAGCGTGGCCCTCACCGTCGGCGCCTGGGGCTTCGCGCAGCGGCCCTACCTGCTGCCCACCTCGCTGACGGTGGCCGACGCCGCGGGCGCCCCTGCCACCCTGCACTGGCTGGTGATCGTCACGGGCATCGCGATCGTGCTGGTCGGCCCTGCGCTGGTGCTGCTCTACCGGCTCGACACACTGGGCCAGCTGGAGCCCCTCACCGACGCCGACACCCAGGCGGCCGGAGCGCCCGGGGACGACGCGTAGCCGGGGCTCCTCGGCCCTGTCGTGGCGCCTGCTGCGTCCGTCAGCGCATCCGCTCGATGAGGCGGTCGCCGACCCGCAGGGCGTTGGCGATGGCGGTCAGTGACGGGTTCACCGCGCCGATGCTGGGGAAGAAGCTCGTGTCCACGACGTAGAGGTTGTCGAGGTCATGGGCCTTGCAGTCGACGTCCAGGGCCGAGCTGCGCGGGTCGGAGCCGAACCGGACCGTGCCGGCCTGGTGGGCGGTGGCCCCGATGGGCATGCCCTTGTGGAGGTAGATGCTGTGCGGCAGCAGGTGGTGTTCGTGCATGCCCAAGTGTCCGAGCATCCCTCTGAGCTTGTGCTGGAGGCGCTTGAGCCCGGCGATGTTGTTCTTCTCGTCGAGGGCCAGGTGGATGTCGCCGTTCTTGTCGAGGGTGACGCGGCTGTCGGACAGCGGCAGGTCCTCCCCGCAGAGCCAGAAGTCGACGGCATGGTGCGCGAGCATCTCGAACGGCATGTCCGGGGCGACCGCGCCGGCCCAGCGCGGTGCCTCGCCATGGATCTGATCGGCGTCCGACTTGCCCAGCATCTGGATGCCACCGAGCGGAAAGTCCCAGTCGTCCGCCCCGAGGTACCAGTCGTTGAGCGCCAGTGTCTTCTGGAACTTGGTGGGGTTCGGCTCCTTCGACACCGCCATCAGCGCCAGGTTGTTGTGCCGCATGTAGTGGCGCCCCACGACGTCCGAGCTGTTGGCCAGGCCGCCGGGGTGCTTGTCGTTCGCCGAACGCAGCAGCAGAGCGGCGGAGTTGACCGCCCCGCAGGCGACGACGACGATGTCGGCGCTGAATCCCGCCGTCGACCCGTCGCCGAGCTCGGCGACGACGCTCGTGACGGTGCGCCCGGTCGGGTCGGTCTCCAGACGCCGGACGTTGGCGCCCGTCACCATCGTCACGTTGTCGTACGTCAGCGCCGGATCGACGCAGATCACCTGGGCATCGGACTTCGCGCCCATCAGACAGGGGAAGCCGTCCACCCGGTCGCAGCGGATGCACACGCTGTCGTGGGTGGCCCGGCCGTTCTCGTCCTGGGTCAGGTTCACCCCGATGGGCAGGTGGAAGGGGTGGAGCCCCTTCTTCTCCAGGTCGTCGCTGAGCTGCTGGATGCGCGGCTCGTGCTCCACCGGGGGGTGGGGATACGGGCCGCTGGCCGGGCCCTCCGTCGGATCCTCGCCGTGCCGTCCGTGTACGAGATAGAGCTGCTCCGCCTGTGTGTAGTACGGCTCCAGATCCTCGTAGCGGATCGGCCAGGCCGGCGAGAGGCCGTCGTGGTGGCGCAGCTCGCCGAAGTCCTCGGGACGGAGGCGGAAGAGCGCGGCGCCGTAGAACTTGGTGTTGCCCCCGACGTAGTAGTTGACCTCCGGGGGGAACGCCTCGCCGTGCTTGTCGTACCAGAACTCGGGGGCGCGGTACTTGCCCTTGACGAAGACGGCCGTGGAGTCCCAGTTGTCCCGCTCGCGGGGCAGGTAGTCGCCGCGCTCCAGGACCAGGATCCGTTTGCCGGTGGGGGCCAGCCGGTGGGCGAGCGTGCCGCCACCCGCTCCCGTACCGATGATGATGACGTCGTAGTGCTGATCGTCGGCCATGCGGGGCCCCGTTCTAGGAGTTGTCGGTTGCCCCCGCCGTAGCGCCCGCCCGAAGGGCCCGTGGTGTGGGTGTCGATGTAACACCTGCATACGTGGGACATTCCGTGCCGATCCGACGCTATCCGGCAATCCCGGTGGCGGCGACCGGAGGGGCACCCATCGCCGGTCCGCTTCACCCGGTCGCCCGCACCGCGTGCGCTGCCTCGTCGACGATGCTCGGCGCACCGGCTGTCGCGTCCAGGGTCACACCGGGCTCGTCAGGCTGCAGCGGTTCGAGGGTGGCGTACTGGGAGTCCACCAGCAGTGCGGGCATGAAATGGCCCCGGCGTCCGTCGACCCGCTGTGCGGCGGAGGCCCGGTCGAGCGCGAGGTACAGGAACAGGACGCCCGCGCCCGCTCGGCGGAACAGATCCCGGTACTCGCGCTTGAGTGCCGAGCAGGCCATCACCCCGCCCCGACCGGAGGCCGTCGCCTCCCGGATCCAGTCGGCGAGGGACAGCAGCCACGGCCGGCGGTCCTCGTCGTCGAGAGGCCGCCCGGCGGCCATCTTGGCGCGGTTCGCGGCCGAGTGGAAGTCGTCCGCTTCCGCAAAGGGCACCGCCAGGCGGTCGGCGAGCAGCCGTCCGACGGTGGACTTCCCCGCTCCCGAGACACCCATGACGACCACGACGGGCGGCACCGGGGACGCTGCTCCCATGACGTTCCTCCCAGCCTGGTCCGGCCGGCTCGAACCGGCCTCAGAACACGGCGATCGGATTGACCGGCGAGCCAGTGGCCTCCGGCAGCCTCAGCGGGGCGATGACGCAGAGGAACGACCAGCGCCCTTCCGCCTCGCAGACCTCCACGAGGTCCTCGAACTGCAGGTAGTCCAGAAGGTGGAGGCCCATGGCGTGGATCGCCAGCACGTGCACGGGGAAATCGACGCCCTCGGTGGAACTCGGCGCGGTGTCGTGGTTCCCGTCGCTGCCGAGCACCGCGACCCGCCGGTCCCTCAGGAACTCCACCGCGGACGGATGGAGGCCGGCGCGCAGGTCCGCCGCGTGCCACGCACCCAGCTCGGCGCGGCGCCGGCGGTGGCCGACCCGGACGAAGAGGAGGTCGCCCTCGTTCACCCGGACGTGCTGGGCACGCTCCGCCGCGGTGAGGTCGTCAACGGTCACGTGATCGCCTGGTTCGAGCCACGGCACCCCGCGCAGCCGCGGAATGTCCAGCAGGACGCCGCGGCCGACGATTCCGTCGCGAGCCACCTCGATGGACAGGGCCGTGGCGCCGCTCGCCGTGACGCTGTTCGCGTCCACGCCGCCGTACAGCGTGCCGTCGTAGATCACGTGACACAGCGCGTCGACATGGCTGTCGGCGTCCCCGTGAACGTTCATCGTGATGCGGTCCCTGGCGAACTGGAGCCCGGTGGATTCGATCCCACCCCGCACGGCGCCGGTCATGACGTGCTCGCACGGCTCGGGATCGTCGGGCCCCCGCTCCGTCTCCACCTGCGCCGCCATCGTCACCGTTCGGCCGGACCGTACCTCGGCTGCCGCCGCCAGCACGTGGCGCGGGGTGATGTCCTCAAGGGCACCGCGCTGCGGGGCGCCGGGGAGGGCGCCGGCCCTGCGGCGGACGCGTGCGTAGAGCGCGGCGAACTCGGCCGCGCTCAGCCGCGGTGGCCCCGCCGCAGAGGCCGGCGTGAGCATGGTCAGCGTCCCTGTTCCTCGTCGAGCGCCTTGTCGAGGGTGGTGGCGGCCATGATGAGGGACAGGTGGGTGAACGCCTGGGGGAAGTTGCCCAGTTGCTCCCCGCTCGGACCGACCTCCTCGGCGAAGAGACCGACGTGGTTGGCGTAGGTCTGCATCTTCTCGAAGGTGTACCGGGCCAGAGGCAGCCGCCCCGCCCGGGCCAGCGCGTCCACGTAGAGGAACGTGCACAGACTGAAGGTGCCTTCCGAGCCGCGCAGCCCGTCGGGTGATGCCGCCGGGTCGTAGCGGTAGACGAGGCTGTCGGAGACGAGCTTGCGGTCCATCGCGTCCAGCGTGGACAGCCAGGCCGCGTCCTTGGGAGCGATGAAACCGACCCTGGGCATCAGCAGGAGGGAGGCGTCCAGGACGTCGTCGCCGTCGTAGTGCTGGACGAAGGAGCGCTCCTTCTCGCTCCAGCCACGCTGCATGATCTGCTCGAAGATGGCGTCCCTCGCCTTGCGCCATCCCTCCAGGTCGGCGGGCCGCCGGAAACGCTCGGCGATCTGCAGCCCCTGGTCGAAGGCGACCCAGGACATCAGCCGGCTGTAGGTGAAGTCCTTCCGGCCGCCGCGGGTTTCCCAGATGCCCTCGTCCGGACGGTCCCAGGCTTCGGCGAACCAGTCCAGAGCCTTCGCCAGCGTCTTCCACCCCTTGTAACTGGCCTGCTGGGCGATCTCGTATCCCTGGGACAACGCGTAGAGCGCCTCGCCGTAGATGTCGAGCTGGAGCTGGTCGGCAGCGCCGTTGCCGATGCGGACCGGGGAGGAGCCCCGGTAGCCCTCGAAGTGGTCGAGCGTCTCCTCCAGCAGGTCGGGGTCGCCGTCGACGCGGTACATCGTCTGGAGAGGCTCTCCCTCCTGGCCCTCGCGCTCGCCCAGCCTATCCACCAGCCAGTGGACGAAGGCGGTGGCCTCCTCGACGAAGCCGAGGTCGAGCATCGCCCGCACGGACAGAGCGCCGTCGCGGACCCACGTGAACCGGTAGTCCCAGTTGCGCTCTCCGCCGACCTGCTCGGGCAGACCCATCGTGGCCGCCGCGACCAGGGCGCCGGTGGGAGCGTAGGTGAGGAGCTTGAGGGTGATCACCGAGCGGTGCACCTGTTCGGGCCAGCGGCCCCGGTAGCGGGACTGGCGCAGCCAGTTCTGCCAGAACCCGGCGACGTGCCAGAACTGCGCGGTGACGTCCTCGACCGTGGGCGGCGTGGGCGCCTCGCCGCCGGACGCGCACACGGTGAAGACGGCGCCGCCGGATTCGCCGGCGCTCAGCCTCACCCTGCCCCGCACGTCCTGGCCTTCCCGCTCCAGCGGGAAGGTGGCCTGCAGGTGCGCATCGATGCCGGGAGCCCGGAACACGGCGCTGGTGCCGTCTAGTTCGAGCTGGTGTTCGGCCCGGCCGTAGTCGAAGCGCGGCCGGCAGTCGAGCGTGAAGTCGACCGTCCCCCGCACGCAGCGCACCGCGCGGACCAGGGTGTGCCGGTCGGTGGCGGTGCGGGTCTGGTCCGGAGGCATGAAGTCGATCACTTCGCCCACGCCGTCCGGCGACATGAAGCGGGTCACCAGGATGGCCGTGTCGGTGTAGTAGAGCTGTTTGCAGGTCGCGTCCGGGTGCTCGGGAGCCAGCTCGAAGTATCCACCGCCGTCGTGGTCGAGCAGGGCGGCGAAGATGCTGGGAGAGTCGAACCTGGGAGCGGCGAACCAGTCGACGACACCCTTCGAGGAGATGAGGGCGGCGGTCTGCAGGTCGCCCACCAGTCCGTGCTCGGCGATGGGTGGGTAGCGGTCCATGATCACTCCGGAGGCTCGGCAGATGCTCCTGCAGATCCACCATCGCTCACCCCGGTCGTCCTCGCCACGCCATGGCGACCGAGCTCGGGTTGCCGACCACCGGCCCGGCGGGTGTTACTGACTGGGCCGGCCCGGGCGGGGCCCGTGGGCCCGAGCTCGACGATTCGCACCGTGGCGCCTTCCGTGCGGCCGACGGCCGAACGATGGAGGTGGCACATGGAGATGATCCACGTCCGGCTGGTGAGCCCGCCTGACCTCACCCCCGCTGCGCTGGAGCTGCTGGCCGACGACCGTTACGTGTTCAACCGGGTCGTTCTCCCCGGCCTGGCGCACAATCCCGACGGCGACGCGGTCGAGTGCGACATCCTGGCGGGCGCGGCCAACACCCTGCTGCGCGGTCTGCGCGAGCTGGAGCTCGACCACCGTGGATCCATCGTCATCGAGCCGGTCGAGATGGCTCTCTCGGCCACCGCGGCCAAGGCGGAGGAGCAGCAACTGGGGGCGCTCGCGCACACACCGATCTGGGAGGAGGTCGAGGCGCGCATTCGCGCCGAGGGCACCTACCTGCCGAGCTTCTACGTCTATCTGACCATCGCGGGCGTCATCGGATCGGTGGGGATCCTGACCAACTCCCAGATCCTGATCGTCGCGGCGATGGTCGTCGGACCGGAATACGGCGCCATCACGAGCGTCGCGCTGGGCATCAACCACGGCAACCGCGTCAGGATCCGGCAGGGCCTCTTCGCCCTGACCGCGGGATTCACACTGGCCGTTGTGGTGACGTTCCTGTTCTCGTGGGCGATCCGGGGCCTCGGACTGCAGCCCAGGGCGTTCGACCTGGGCATCAGGCCGGTCTCGACACTGATCGACGCCCCCAACGTCTTCTCCGTCGTCGTCGCGGTGCTGGCCGGCATCGTCGGGATCATGTCGCTCACCCAGTCCAGAACGAGCGCGCTGCTCGGCGTCTTCATCTCCGTCACCACCATCCCCGCTGCCGCCGACATCGGCGTCTCCTGCGCGTTCTCCAGCTGGAGCGAGGCGCGCGGATCCCTCTTCCAGCTCCTGCTGAACATCGTGCTGCTGATCCTGGTGGGCGTGCTGACGCTCAGGTTCCAACGGGCTGTCTGGCGACGCATCGGCCGACGCGGCATAGGCGCGCGGGGCGGGTAGGGCATCGGCTGCCCGTGGCGCGAGCGGGCGAAAGGCCGAGCGACCCCGCCCGCGGCAACGTGTCGCGCTTGACCGGCCAGGCGCGCAGCCGCATGCTCCGGACGGAGGCCGCTACCACAAGCCACGACCACGCCCGCGTCTCGGATCGTCACCCGGGCGGACCAAGGAGGCCATGCGTGCAGGAGAGCCGCACCGGACGCCAGCTGACGCTCCGACACGGCTCGCACGAGGTCGTCGTCGTCGAGCTGGGCGCTGCGCTCCGGTCGTACACCGTCCGTGAGCGCGCCGTGATCGACGGATTCGCGGCACAGGACCTGATCACCGGAGGCCGCGGCCAGATCCTCGCGCCGTGGCCCAACAGGATCCGGGACGGCCGGTACCGCTGGGACGGACAGGAGCTGCAACTGCCGCTCACCGAGCCGGCCGCCGGCAACGCCCTCCACGGGCTGCTCCGCTGGCTCTCCTGGCGGGTGGTGGAGGAGAGTGACAGCCGGGCCGCACTGGAGGTGCAGCTCTGGCCGCAGCCGGGTTATCCCTTCCACCTCCATGTCGGTGTCGAGTACACCCTCGGTGACGGTGGTCTTGAGGTTGCCGTCACGGCGCGCAACCTCGGCGCGCTCGCCGCGCCCTACGGTTTCGGCCAGCATCCCTACGTCACGGCGGGCACCGCGGCCGTCGACGAGGCGGTGCTGACCGTCCCCGCACGGACTCGGCTGATCACCGACGAGCGCGGTCTGCCCGTGGCCGCCGAGCCGGTCGCCGGGACGGCGTACGACCTGCGTGCACCGCGCGCGGTCGGAGCGCTTCGACTGGACACCCCCTTCGGCGACCTGGACCGGGACACGGACGGGCGGGCCGTGGTCCGCCTGGCCCACCCGTCGGGCGCCTTCGGTACGGATGTATGGCTCGGGCCGGGCGCCGACTACGTGCAGCTCTACACCGGCGACACCCTGCCACCGGGGGAGCGGCGTCGCGCGATCGCCGTCGAGCCCATGACCTGCCCGCCGGACGCCTTCCGCAGCGGCACGGGGCTCGTCGCTCTGGCGCCCGGCGCGCGCCACACCGTCCACTGGGGGATCACGCCGTGGGAGGAGTGAGGCGTGGTGCACGATCCGGATCCCCATCCGGCTGGGGGATCCCCCTCGTCCTGGTGACCGCTGCTGCCCCAGCCGCCCCGCCGACCGCCATCTGTCCCCTCCCCGCCGAGGACAGAGCCCGTCGGTCGCACGGCTGACCGGCAGACCACATCGGAGGGCCTGACAGTGACGACGAACGAGGTGCTCATCGGCCTGGGTCTGACGGTGGTCCTCGCCGTCGGATCCCAGATCCTGGCCCGGAGCCTGCGCATTCCGGCCCTCATCGTCCTGCTGCCGGTGGGCTTCGCCGCCGGCGCGCTGGTCGACGAGATCAACCCCGAGCGGCTGCTGGGGGAGGCCTTCTCCCCTCTCGTGTCACTGGCCGTCGCAGTGATCCTCTACGACGCCGGCCTCGGGCTGGACCTGGCGAAGCTGAAGGGGCACACCCGCCGTGTCGTCGTCAGACTGCTCTGGACCGGTGTCCTGATCACCTGGTTGCTCGGCAGCCTCGTCGCCGCTCCGTTGCTGGGCGTGTCCCAGCAGGCGGCCGTCATGATCGGCGCGATCCTCGTGGTCTCGGGGCCGACCGTCGTCGGACCGCTGCTCGCCTTCGTGCGGCCCAAGGAACGGCTCCAGCACGTCCTGGTCTGGGAGGGCTCCCTCATCGACCCGGTCGGGGGCATCCTGGGAGCGCTGGTCTTCCACGCGGTCGTGGCGACCACCGGTCGCAGTGTCGTCAGCGGGGCTGCGGGCTTCCTGGCCAGCGCGGGCGTCGGCGTTGCCGGGGGAGTGCTCGGGGCGTTGCTGCTGTGGGGACTGCTGCGGGTGCTGCGGCTCGGCGAGATGCTCGGCACCACGGCGCAGCTCGCTGCGGTGATCGGTGTGGCGGCGCTCTGCGACGTCCTGCGCGAGGACACGGGCCTCATCGCCGCGGTGGTCATGGGCCTGGCCGTCTCCAACGTTCTGGGCGTGGACGTCCGGGCACGCCGACCGTTCTTCGAGACCCTGGTCAGCTTGATCCTCGGCCTGCTCTTCATCTCGATCTCGGCCACCGTCACCCCGCACTCGCTGCTCCACGTGGGGTTGCCCGCGCTCGGTCTCGCGGCAGTCCTCGTACTGGTCGTCAGACCCCTGGTCGCCGCGGTCTCCACGATCGGCACGGACCTGACGCGCGGTGAGCGCTGCTTCGTCGGCTGGATGGCGCCGCGCGGTATCGTCGCGGCCGCCACCGCGTCGACGTTCTCGGCCGACCTGGTGGCCAACGGGATCGGTGGCGCGTCGAAGATCCTGCCGGCCACGTTCGTCGTCATCGTCGCGACCGTGACGGTCTACGGCCTGACCGCCTCGACCGTGGCCCGGCGCCTGGGCGTTGTGCGCCCGTCCCGCTCGCGACCCCTGCTGGTCGGCGGAGACCCCTGGGTGATCGACCTGGCTCTCGCCCTGCGGTCGGCGGGGCCGGAGCCACTGATGTGGTCGGGCGACGACCAGCAGCGCGAACGTATCGAACAGGCGGGGATCGAGCTCGCCCCCAGCGAGCTGCTGGCCGGCGCCAGCGGCGAGGGCGCCGAGCTGGAGGGCCTCACGGGGGTGTTCTTCCTTACCGCCGAGGCCCATTTCAACGCACTGGCGGCGACCGTTCTGAGCGGCAGCGTGGAAGGTGAGGTCCACCGCCTCCGTGCACCGCAGGAGAGCCACGGCGTGGTGGCACCGTTCATCGGTGGCGAGGCTCTGTTCGGCGCGGACATGACCTGGTCGTACTTCTCCCGCAGTTACGAGGACGGGGCGGCCGTCCGGGCGCAGCCCGTCGGCGGTGCCCTGCCGCCCGGCTCTGACCTGCTGTTCCTGGTACGGCTGGACGGCCGCCTCGATCCGGTCACGGTGGACACCAGACCGCCGTCCGAACCGGGAGACACGCTCGTACTGCTGGTACCCGGCGAGCGAGGGCACGGCGCATCCGCTGGACCGGGCCCCGCCCGGTGACGTCCCATCGCTTCGCCCGGGTCGGCGAGGACGCGCGGTGCCTGATGGGTCCCACCCGACCTTCCGGTGGATCTCGCGCCGTACGGCCTTCTCCCCGACGCCGAAGGTCCGTCGAGGCATGACGCTTCGGAAGGCCTGGAGTGCGGAGCGTGTCGGCCACGCCGCCGTGTTCACCCGGTCTACGGTGGGGTCCAAGATCCAGCCTCGAGTCCGAGCGAGCGAAGAACGGTCGTCGAGGCAGCCGCCGCCACACGCCTTCACCATCGAGGAGCCGCAGATGAGCGCGACATCATGGGCGACCATCGCCCCCCGCCGTGCCGTCGACGCGGCCGCAGAGCGCCTCCCGCTGCACGACACCCCGGACTCCGCCGGCGCGGACCGCGCGCTCGTCGCCCGCGGCCCCCGGCGCCGGGTGACCGCGGCGCACAGCGCGATCTGACCCCGCCACCGAGCCCGGGCAGCAGTCGGCCGTGACCGGACACAACCCCTCCGATATGGACCGTGCGAGCGATCCGCACGAGCCGGAGCCGCAGCCTGCGGTGTACGGCGAGACCCGCTGGCCGATGGCCGCAGCAGTCATCGCTTCCGCGGTGCTGACCCTGCTTCTGCCCGACGACTTGCGCCTGGGGCCCCGATGGGCGCTCCCCCTCGCAGAAGGACTGCTCCTGGTGGCGCTGATCTCGGGCGACCCCGTTCGGATCGGCCGCCGCTCGGCCGCCTTGCGCGCAGTGTCGATCGCCTTGGTCACCGTGCTGGCGTGCGGCGCCATCTGGTCAACCGTCCAGCTGATCGACGATCTTGTGCACGGCGGGAGCGAGACCGACTCCGCCGGTGCCCTCCTGCTGGCCGGCGGCAGCGTCTGGGCCTCCACCGTCCTCGCGTTCTCCCTGCTGTACTTCGAACTCGACAGCGGCGGGCCGGCCGCCCGGGCCCACCGTATGCCCCCCACTCCCGCACTCGCCTTTCCCCAACAGCTCAGCCCCGAACTGAACGCCCCGCACTGGCGTCCCCGTTACGGCGACTACCTCTACCTCGGATTCACCAATTCCACCGCATTGAGTCCCACCGACGTCATGCCCCTCGCTCTCTGGGCCAAGGCCGTCATGACCCTCCAGTCCATCGTCTCCCTGGTCATCCTCGGACTCGTCATCGCCCGGGCCGTCAACGTCCTCGCCTGAGAAACCCGTCCGCGCCTGTTCCAGGCGTGCAAGGGCCTCGCGGGTCTGGCCGAGCTGCCACTCCAGCCAGCCGACCACCGTTCGGTGGAGGGTGGCTCTTCTCTGTGAAGCTTTCGTCCACACGTTCTATTTCAGACTCCTTTCCCCGCCCGGGTCCGCAGGGCCCGTGTCTTGTCCAGCAAGGGTTTGTCGGTGACAGCAAGGTACGGAGTCTGTTCGTCAGCGCGCTATGCCCTTATTGCGCAGATATTCTGGGAAGTGTGATCGAGTCTGGACGGCCGCGGGTTCGTCGGCGCTACGGCCGGGGCAGGCTTGTGCGGCTGTCGCCGGTCATTCTGACCATCGTGATCGCCAGCCTGGCCTACGCCACACCGCCGGAAATGGCCTTCAGCCGTCTCCTGCCCGCAGCGCCAGCGCTAGCCGCCGCCATGTGGCCGGTCCTCCCCACCGTCCTGCTCGGGACGGTCTGCCTCCTCCTGATGATCGGCCTCGGCCTCGTCTTCCCCGACCTGGGGACGTGGTGGACGGCCGCGGGGATCATCGCGGTCACCGTGGCCGCCGCGTACGGAAGCCACGTGAGGCTCCAGCGGGAGCGCACCCTCTTCCAGGTACGGCTCGTCGCCGACGCGGCGCAACAGGTGGTGCTGAGCCCCATGCCACGCCGCTTCGGAAATGTCGAGATCGAGTCGCTGTACCTCGCGGCCGCGGCGGAGGCCCGCATCGGCGGCGACTTCTACGAGGTGGTCGACACGCCGTACGGGGTCAGGCTTCTCATCGGTGACGTGCGGGGCAAGGGCCTGCCGGCGGTGGGGGCGGCCGCGGCCATCGTCAACGCCTTCCGGGAGGCGGCCTACGCCGAGAGCGACATGGTCGACGTCGCACGCAGGCTGGACGTCAGCAGCACCCGTTACAACGCGGCCTTTCCCCCCGACGGGCCGATGGAGCGCTTCGCCACGGCCCTTCTCGTCGAGATCCCGCACGAGGGCAGACACATCGACATCCTCAACTGCGGACACCCCCCGCCGATTCTCCTGAACCGCAGGAAACTCCGTGTCCTCGAGTCCGCCACCCCCTCGCCATTGCTCAGCCTCGCGGAGCTGATCGGCGATCACTACAACGTCGACACCTTCGACTTCGCCCCTGGCGACCTGCTGCTCCTCTATACCGACGGGATCGCCGAGGCCCGCGCCCGCGACGGCGAGTTCTTCCCGCTGGCAGCTTGGATGCGTCGACAGCCCCCGACGCCGCCCCGCGAACTGCTCACGGCCCTTCACCGCGACCTCCTCCGCTACACCAGAGGACACCTAGACGACGACATCGCGGCCCTCGCCGTACGCCTGTGTGAGCCCTGAGGCGCGGAGTCCCGGTGAGCGCCCGCACCACTCAACCTCGATGGCATCAGTTCACCGGGATGATGTCGGGGGCGCCGAGCCGCACCGCGTCGGCGGTCCGGTCGTCCGGCTGCTGCTGGGCCTCGCGCTCGGCGGCCACGCGCTTGAGATAGTGGTCGACCTCGCGGTCCCGGTGCGCCCGGTCCCATCCCAGGTGGGGCGCCATCAGCTGGGCCACGGTCGGCGCCGCGTCCACCCCGCGGTCCCAGGACTCGATGGAGATCCTGGTGCGCCGGGCGAGGACGTCCTCCAGGTGGCGGGCTCCCTCGTGGGTCACCGCGTACACGGCCTCGACCCTCAGGTAGTCGTCGGAGCTCGGCAGTGCCTCGCCGAGCGAGGGGTCGGCCGCCACCAGGGCGAGCAGTTCGGGCGCCAGGGAGCCGTACCGGTTCAGGAGGTGCTCGATGCGGGCGACATGCAGCCCGGAGCGCTCGGCAAGCCCGTGCCGCGCGTTCCACAGCGCCGGGTACCCGTCGGCGCCCAGCAGCGGAACGCGGTGCGTGACGCAGTCGGGGACCTTCTCGTCCAGGGCACGGGCGGCCTCGTCGACCGCGTCCCGGGCCATCACCCGGTACGTGGTGTACTTGCCGCCCGCCACCACGACGAGTCCGGGCACCGGATGGGCGACGAGGTGCTCCCGGGACAGCTTGCTGGACTCCGCCGCCTCGCCGGACAGCAGGGGGCGCAGGCCGGCGTAGACGCCCTCGACGTCCTCGGGGACCAGGGGGGTGGCCAGGACGCTGTTGACGTGTTCCAGCAGGTAGGTGACGTCCTTGGAGCTGAGGGCGGGGTGGGCCTTGTCGAGGGTCCAGTCGGTGTCGGTGGTCCCGATGATCCAGTGCCGGCCCCAGGGGATGACGAACAGCACGCTCTTCTCGGTCCGCAGGATCAGACCGGTGCGGGAGTTGATGCGGTCGCGGGGGACGAGCAGGTGGACGCCCTTGGACGCGCGGACGTGGAACTGGCCGCGGGTGCCGGCCATGGCCTGGGTGTCGTCCGTCCACACCCCGGTCGCGTTGATGACCTGCTTGGCCCGCACCTGCGTCTCGTCGCCGCTCTCCAGGTCCGTGACGACGGCGCCGACCACCCGCTCGCCCTGTCGCAGGAAGCGGCTGACGCGGGTGCGGTTGGCGGTCAGTGCCCCGTACGAGGCGGCCGTACGGGCGAGGAACAGGGTGTGCCGGGCGTCGTCGACCTGGGCGTCCCAGTACTGGATGGCGCCCACCAGGGCGTCGGAGCGCAGGGCAGGTGCCTCGCGCAGGGCCCGGTGTTTGCTCAGGTGGCGGTGGTGGGGCAGGCCTCCGGAGGTGCCGGAGGCCCGGGCCATCGCGTCGTACAGCAGCACGCCGCTGCCGACGTACGGGCGCTCCGTGAAGCGGTGCTGCAGGGGGTAGAGGAACGGCACCGGCCGTACCAGGTGGGGGGCGAGGAACCGGAGCAGCAGGCCCCGTTCCTTCAGTGCTTCGGCGACGAGGCGGAAGTCGAGCATCTCCAGGTAGCGCAGGCCGCCGTGGATGAGTTTGCTGGAGCGGCTGGACGTACCCGACGCCCAGTCGCGGGCTTCGACGAGTCCGACGCTCAAGCCCCGGGTGGCGGCATCCAGGGCGGCCCCGCTGCCGACGACGCCGCCACCGACGACGAGGACGTCGAGTTCGCCCTGTCCCATGCCGGCGAGGGCCTGCGTGCGGGCTTGGGGTGAGAGGGCCACCGGATCGACCATGGTCTCCTCCTCAGTGCTGCGGGCGCGCGGCCGGAACCTATTCGACCTTGGCCCAGTCGAGCGTGCGCTCCACCGCCCGCTTCCAGCCCTCGTACCCTTCCGTGCGCCGTTCCTGCGACCACTCGGGGTTCCAGCGCTTGGACTCCTGCCAGTGGGTGCGCAGTTCGTCCGTGTCCCGCCAGAAGCCGGTGGCGAGCCCGGCCGCGTAGGCGGCGCCGAGCGCGGTCGTCTCGGCGACCACGGGACGGCTGACCGGTACGCCGAGGACATCGGCCTGGGTCTGCATGCACAGGTCGTTGGCCGTGACTCCGCCGTCGACCTTGAGCACGTCGAGGTGGACGCCGGAGTCCTGCTCCATGGCTTCCACCACGTCGCGGGTCTGGTAGCAGATGGCCTCCAGGGTGGCCCGCGCCAAGTGGCCGTTGTCGTGGTAGCGGGCCAGGCCGACGATCGCCCCGCGGGCGTCGGAGCGCCAGTACGGGGCGAACAGGCCGGAGAAGGCGGGGACGAAGTAGATGCCGCCGCTGTCCTCGACGGTGCGTGCCAGGCGCTCGCTCTCGGCTGCGTCGCCGATGATCTTCAGCTGGTCGCGCAGCCATTGCACGGCGGAGCCGGTGACCGCGATGGATCCTTCGAGGGCGTAGACCACGGGGTCGTCGCCGAACTGGTACGCCACGGTGGTCAGGAGGCCGTGCTGCGAGCGGACCAGTTCCGTCCCGGTGTTGAGCACCAGGAAGTTGCCGGTTCCGTACGTGTTCTTCGCCTCGCCGGGCGCGTAGCAGACCTGCCCGACGGTGGCCGCCTGCTGGTCGCCGAGGACACCGGTGATGGGAATGGCCTCGCGCAGCGGCCGGGAGGTGCGGGTCTGCCCGTACGCCTCCGGGTGGGAGGACGGGTTGATGGTGGGCAGCATGCCCCGGGGTACGCCGAAGAAGCCGAGCAGTTCGTCGTCCCAGTCGAGGGTCTCCAGGTCCATGAGCATCGTGCGGCTGGCGTTGGTGACGTCGGTGGCGTGGACGCCGCCGTCGGGTCCGCCGGTGAGGTTCCACAGCACCCAGCAGTCGGTGTTGCCGAAGAGGGCGTGGCCGTGCTCGGCGGCCTCCCGCACGCCGTCGACGTTCTCCAGGATCCATTGGATCTTGCCGCCGGAGAAGTAGGTGGCCGGTGGCAGCCCCGCTTTACGGCGGATGACGTCGCCCTGGCCGCCGCGCTCCAGTGCGGCGGCTATGGAGTCGGTACGGGTGTCCTGCCAGACGATGGCGTTGTAGTACGGGCGGCCGGTGCGGCGGTCCCAGACGACGGTCGTCTCGCGTTGGTTGGTGATGCCGACGGCCGCCAGGTCGGAGGCGTCGAGGTTTCCGTGCCGGAGGGCGTTCTGGATCACGGAGTTGGTGCGTTCCCAGATCTCCACCGGGTCGTGTTCGACCCACCCCGAGCGCGGGAGGATCTGGGAGTGCTCCAGCTGGTGCCGCGCCACCTCGTTGCCGGCGTGGTCAAAGATCATGAAACGGGTGCTCGTGGTGCCTTGGTCCACTGCGCCGACGAAGTCAGCCATGGGGTGCCGCCTCCTCTTGGGATGCCGTGTGTCGGGGCCGTCGTCCGGGACGGAACGGGTGGTGTCCGGCCGCCCCGGATCGGGTCAGCTCTCGTCCGGTACCGGTACGCGTCCGGGGGGCTCCGGTTCGGCGGTCGGCAGGAACCTGCCGATGAAGAACTTGTAGAGACCGGCTCCCAGCAGACCGCCGATCAGCGGGCCGATGATCGGCACCCAGAAGTAGAAGTTCCCGTACTGATCCCTCCATGCCGTGCCGTACCCGGTGAGGAAGCTGGCCAGCCGGGGGCCGAGGTCACGGGCGGGGTTGATCGCGTACCCGGCGTTGGTGCCCCAGGCCATGCCGATCGCCACGACGATCAGGCCGACGATGAACGGGGCGAGGTTGGCACCGGGAGGCGTGTTGAGCAGGTCCGTGACCGCGAGGATCAGCAGGAGCAGGATCGCGGTGCCGATGATCTGGTCGCGCAGTGCGCCCCACTCGGTCACCGGCAGGTTCGGGTTTCCGTTGGCCGGCAGCGTGGAGAAGACACCCTGCGTCTTGATGGTGTGGCCGGGGTCGGCCTTGGCCAGCGCCTCGGTGTAGTTCCAGCGGACGATCAGGGCGGCAACGAAGGCTCCGGCGAGCTGGGCCAGCGCGTAGGGGGCCACCTTGTTCCACGGGAAGCCCTTGAAGGCGGCCAGGGCGACGGTCACCGCGGGATTGAGGTGGGCGCCGCTCAGCCGTGCCGCGACGTAGACGCCCAGGGTCACGCCGAGACCCCAGGCCCAGGCGATGCTGTCGTGGTTTCCGAGGCCGCCCGCGGGGTCCGTCAAGGCTCCGCCGGCGACCACCTGGGCCACGACACCACAGCCGAAGAGTATGAGGATCATGGTGCCGGCGAATTCGGCCGAGAGTTCGCCGACCAGCCCTGAGGCTTTGAGGCGCTCCTTCATGGGTGCCCGCTTCCCGCCGGTCCGAAGACCGGCATTCGACTGCCCCGAGCCCCCCGTTCAGCGTAAGACGGGTCGCCCGAACCGGAAAGGCGGGGTCCGGTCCTGCGGAGGCGGAGGCCGGTGCTCGCTTCGGGTTCCTCGATCTTTCTCCGAGGCGGCCGCCCGAGTTCTCGCGGATGTCGGCGGCGTGGCAGCACACTGTTCGTAGGGCGTGCCCGCGCGGACGCGCCCGCCCGGCGCGCGGTGACCGGTGCTCCGTGACGGCGCCGGACCCCTCATGCGCCGGCTCCGACCGGGAGGCACACCATGAAGATGCTGATCAACAGTCCCGGGACCGTGGTCGCGGACGCCCTGCGAGGGCTGGCCGCGGCCCACCCCGAACTGGACGTGGACGCCGAGGCCCGGGTCGTCGTACGGCGGGACGCGCGGCAGGGCGGGCGCGTCGGTCTCGTCTCCGGCGGCGGCTCCGGACACGAGCCGTTGCACGCCGGCTTCGTCGGATACGGAATGCTGTCCGCCGCCTGTCCGGGCGAGGTGTTCACTTCCCCCGTGCCCGACCAGATGGTGCGGGCGGCCAAGGCCGTGGACTCCGGCCAGGGGGTGCTGTTCGTCGTCAAGAACTACACCGGGGACGTACTGAACTTCGACATGGCCGCCGAGCTCGCCGAGGAGGACGGCATCCGGGTCGAGCGGGTGCTGGTCAACGACGACGTCGCCGTGACCGACAGCCTCTTCACCGCCGGGCGTCGCGGCACGGGCGCCACGCTCTTCGTCGAGAAGATCGCCGGGGCGGCGGCGGAGGAGGGCGCGCCGCTGGAGCAGGTCGCCGCAGTCGCCCGGCGGGTCAACGAGGCCTCGGGCAGCTTCGGAGTGGCGCTGAGCGCCTGCACCACCCCCGCCAAGGGCAGTCCCACCTTCGACCTGCCGGACGGCGAGCTGGAGCTGGGCATCGGGATCCACGGCGAGCCTGGCCGGGAGCGGCGCCCGATGATGTCGGCGGGGGAGATCGCGGAGGCCGCGGTGGGTGCCGTGCTGGAGGACATGGCCAAAGCGGCCCCGGTCGACGGGCCGGTACTGGCCCTGGTGAACGGGATGGGCGCGACGCCGCTGCTGGAGCTGTACGGCTTCCACGCGGAGGTGGCCCGGGTGCTGGCGGCTCGGAACGTCCCGGTGGCCCGGACCCTCGTGGGGAACTACGTCACCTCGCTGGACATGGCGGGGTGCTCGGTGACGCTGTGCCGGGCCGACGAGGAAATGCTGCGGCTGTGGGACGCGCCGGTGCAGACGGCAGCGCTGCGCTGGGGCCGCTGACCCGACAGACTGCTCAATACGCAGGCCTGGTTCTCGCGGGCGCCGCCCTGCAGGGTCCCCGGACACGCACGCTTTGATCGCCGG
>NZ_JBHWVM010000043.1:0-36390 GCF_042736805.1 Streptomyces sp. NPDC060031 | reverse complement strand
GACGCCGGACGCCGGACGCCGGACGCCGGACGCCGGACGCCGGACGCCGGACGCCGGACGCCGGACGCCGGACGCCGGACGCCGGACGCCGGACGCCGGACGTGGCCGTACCCGTCCCCTCGCGGCACGGTCCACGCCGGGTAGGCGGCGCCGGCCCCTTCGGCCCGCGTTCCGACTCGCCCGAACGGTCCCGGGCGCGAAAGCATGGAGAGAGGGCGGTCGGCGGGATGTCCTCAGGAGGAGGCGATACGGACAGTGACCAGACATCGCTTTGCGTTCTGCGGGGCTGAGCTCGCCGCTGTCTACGTGGTCGCCGACCAGGACAGGGAGCTCCATCTGGCCGAGCTGACCGGAAACCGCGGCGTCCTCTACGGACTGCCCGCGATCCTCGCCGTGGCCGGCCACTCGCCCGCCGCGAATGCCTTCCGCTCCGGCCGCCCGCTGTGGCTGACTCCCAAGGAACTCGCCACGTTCATCGAGGAGGACCCCCACCACTTCCCCACCCGGGTCCGGGACGGTGACCCCAACTCGCCGGCCAGGATCTCGCTGGGCGCGCTGCCCCTGGGGCACGGCGACCAGGAGCTCGGGTGCCTGATCGTCGCCGGTGAGGTCGGGGACGGCTTCAGCGCCGACGACCGCAGCCTTCTGGAGCTTTACGCCGATCAGGTGGCCGCCGGACTCGAATCGGTCGCCGCTCGCTTCGCCGGGCGCAAAGCCCCGCAGGCACATCTGGGTCAGTCCCTGGTGCCTGACCAAGGCGGCGCGTTCATCCTGGAACTGGGCACCGGCCGCATGGAGGCCCACGCGCACGTACTGGAACTGCTCGGTCTGCCTCCCGAGCAGTTCGACGGGCAGGTGGAGACCCTGCTCGCCTGCGCCGTCCCCGACGACATGCCCGCACTGATGGCGATCGTCGAACCGGACCGGCTGGCCGCCGGCGGACAGCAGCTGGCGTTCCGTATCCGCCGCCCGAACGGCGAGCTGCGCTGGCTGGGGCTGCGTTGCCGTGTGGAGGTGGACTCCGATGGCACACCACAGCGCGTCCTGGGTGTGGTGGCCGATGCCACCTATCTGCGCCCCAGCGCCGACGAGGTCTCCCTCGTGCAGCGGCTGTCGGCCACGCTGGCGGGAGCGGCGACCGTCCGAGAGGTCAGCCGGCTGGTGGTCGCCGCCCTGCGCGAGCCGCTCGGCGCCTCCCGGGTCGCGGTCGGCGAACTGGAGCCCGAGCGGCTCATAGTCACCGCCCTCGACCCTCCGGAGCTCGATGCGTGGCCCGAGGTCTGGCGCTCGGAGTGGCGGTCCGAGTGGCCCGACGTGTCGCTCAGCGACCTGCCCACCCTGCAGAGCGCGCTGCGTGGGGGGCACATGAGTCTGTGGCCGCCGGGCGCGGCCCTCGAGCCCGGTCTTCTGGGCGTCGGGACCGGTGGTCTCGCGGTGGTGCCGCTGCCCGCCGAAGGCAGGATGGTCGGGGTGTGTCTGGTGGGGTGGGACGCGGAGCACCGGTTCGGACCGGAGGAGCGGTCGCTGCTGACCGCGACCGCGGGGCTGGTGGGGCAGGCTCTGGTGCGCGCCCACGCACTGGACGCGGGCCACGAACTCGCCACCATGCTCCAGCGCAGCCTGCTGCCCCGTAAGCTCCCGGAGCTGCCGGGCGGGGTCGCCGTCGCCCGCTACCTGCCCGCGACGGCGGGACTCGAGGTCGGCGGCGACTGGTACGACGTCATTCCGCTCAGTGACGGTCATGTGGCGTTCGTCATCGGGGATGTGCAGGGGCACAGCGCGGGAGCCGCCACCATCATGGGCCAGATGCGTACGGCGGTCAGGGCCTACGCGGTGGAGGGCCACCCGCCCGATGTGGTGGTCGCGCGGGCCAACCGTCTGCTCGTCGGCATGGAGACCGATCTGTTCGCCACCTGTGCGTATGTGGACCTGGACATGGAGGAGGGCATCGCCAGGGTCGTACGGGCCGGCCATCTGCCGCCGGTCCTGCGCCATCCCGACGGCGTCACCGAGGAGTTGGCGGTCGAGGGCGGGCCCCCGCTCGGCGTGCTCGCGGAAGCCGAATTCCCCATGACCGAGGCGGGGCTCGTCCCCGGCACCCTGCTCGTTCTGCTGACGGACGGCCTGGTCGAGTCCGCCAGGCTGCCTCTGGAGGAAGGCATGCGGCGGGTGTGCGATGCGCTCGCCGCGGCTGACCCGGTCCAGGTCGGAGAGGTGGCCGACGAGTTGGTCGTCGGTGTGGGCCGTCGCGACGACGACGTGGCGTTGCTGCTGCTTCGCTACGACGGCACGGGGGACCGGCCGATGCGGAGGCACTGGACGGTGTGGCGGCTGCCCAGGGCGGTCATGCACGCGCGCCGCTTCACCACGCGCACCCTGCGGTCCTGGGGCGTGGTGGAGGAACTCGACGCAGCTCTGCTGGTCGTGTCCGAGCTGGTCACCAACGCCATCGCGCACACCCAGGGCGAGGTGGGGATGGACCTGACCCTGTCGACGGACCGGCTGCGGATCGCCGTGAACGACGCGTCGCCGCGCAGCCCCGTCAAACCGGTGTCGGTGAGCTGGGAGTCGACCGGCGGTCGCGGGCTGCTCATCGTCGAGGCGACGACGATGGCCTGGGGCTCGGTGCCGCTCAGCGGCGGCAAGCAGGTGTGGGCCGAGATCCCCTGGCACCGCGCGAGCGGCTGACGCGGTGAAGGGCCACGACGGTCCGCCGATCGCTGCTCCGGGCCGAGCTCTGTGATCGTGAACAATTACACTCACCCTCGTGGCGTCCTCGTGCAGACACCACCGCGATACCGGTGCGCGTAACAGGGCCCGAGTCAGCCGCCGCGGGCTTCGTCGACGAGAGGGCTCTCAGTGGGAACGGGAAGTACGGAAGAATCCGAGCCACGCCAACCTGTGATGGCCGATGTCGCGCGCGTCGCCGGCGTGTCCCACCAGACGGTGTCGCGGGTCCTCAACGGCGCGCCCCACGTCCGCCCCGGCACGCGGGAGCGGGTGCTCGCGGCCATTCGCGAGCTGGACTACCGCCCCAACGTGGCGGCCCGAGCCCTGGTTACCCGCCGGTCCCAGACGCTCGGCGTGGTCAGTTTCGGCAGTGCGCTGTACGGACCGGCCTCCATGCTGGACGGCATCGAGCAGGCTGCGCGCAGCGCGGGCTACTTCGTCAGCGTGGCGAGCATCCGGTCCCTGGACACGCGCGCGGTGCAGGAGGCTGTGGACCGGCTTCGGGACCAGGGCGTGGAAGGCATCGTGGTGATCGCGCCGCAGACTCCGGCGGTGAGCGCGGTCGCCCAGTTGTCCACGGCGGTGCCCGTCGTCGCTGTAGGGGCCGGCAGGGGTTCGCCCGTACCCGCGGTCTCGGTCGACAACGAGGCGGGTGCCCGCGCCGCCACACGGCACCTGCTGGACCTCGGGCACGCCACGGTCCACCACATCGCCGGCCCGCCGGGCTGGCTGGAGACCGCGACTCGACAGGCCGGGTGGCGCAACGCCCTCGAAGCGGCGGGAGCCCCGGTGCCCGAGGCCCACCCCGGGGACTGGAGTGCCCGCGCCGGTTACCAGGCGGGCCTCCGGTTGGCCGCGGACCTCGCCGTCACCGCGGTGTTCTGCGCGAACGACCATATGGCGCTGGGACTGCTGCGCGCGCTGCACGAAGCGGGCCGGGACATCCCGGGGGACATCAGTGTGGTCGGTTTCGACGACATATCCGAAGCCGCGTACTTCGCTCCGCCGTTGACGACGGTCCGTCAAGACTTCGGCGAACTCGGCAGGCGTGCACTGGAGTTGCTGGTCGACGAGGTGACCCGGAGCGGCCGTACGAGCGGTGCGGCCGGCAGGGGGCGCGGCGGGTCGCCGGAGGCCCCGGGCAGGCACGTCCTGGTGCCCACGGAAATCGTGCTGCGGCGCAGCTCGGGCCGCGCGCCGCGCTAGGGGGTCGGGGTCGGGGTCGGGGTCGGGGTCGGGCAAGGATCCAGACCGGGCCCCTCGGGCATCGGCCCTGGTCAAGGGGCCCCTGGGTGATCCGGAGGCACTGAGGTCGCCGAGTCAAGATTGGGTAACGCTGTAGACACGAGCTCTTGTACGGCCGATTGTGAGCGTTAACAATCTGACTCAAGGTGGCCGTGTCCGCCGCAGCCGTCACCCGGAGTCCAGCCCGGGGCGCTGGGCTCCGTACAAAGGATGTGAATGTGACCTCGTCTCGCTCCCCAGCCGACCGGGACGCCGTGCGCTACGTCGTCGGCGTCGACTTCGGTTCGCTGTCCGGCCGTGCCGTGGTGGTTCGGGTGCACGACGGCGAGGAGGTCGCTGCCGCCGTCCATGAGTACCGCCACGGCGTCATCGACCGCCAACTGCCCGGCAGCGGGGCCAGCTTGCCGCCCGACTGGGCACTCCAGCATCCGGACGACTGGCGCGAGGTGTTGCGCACCGCCGTCCCGGACGCCGTCGCCTCCGCGGGCGTGGACCCCGGGCTCGTCATCGGGGTCGCGACCGACTTCACCGCCTGCACGGTCCTGCCCGTACGGCGCGACGGGAGGCCGCTCTCCGAGACCGGGCTGGGCCACCGCCCCCACGCCTGGCCCAAACTCTGGAAGCACCACGCCGCCCAGGGCCAGGCCGACCGGATCAACGACCTCGCCCACCTGCGCGCCGAGAAGTGGATCGCCCGCTACGGCGGCAGGATCTCCGCCGAATGGCAGTTCGCCAAGGCGCTGCAGGTACTGGAGGAGGACCCGGAGACGTACGCGGCGACCGAGCGCTGGATCGAAGCGGCCGACTGGATCGTCTGGCAGCTCACCGGCACCGAGACGCGCAACACGTGCACCGCCGGCTACAAGGGCATCCACCAGGACGGCAGGTACCCGAGCGAGGACTACCTCGCCGCCCTGCACCCGGACTTCGGGGACTTCGCCCGCACCCGCCTGGAGCATCCCCTCTCCCCGCTGGGATCCCGGGCCGGCTCGCTCACCGCCGAGGCCGCCGAGTGGACGGGCCTGCCCGAGGGCATCGCGGTCGCCGTCGGCAACGTCGATGCCCACGTCGCGGCCGCCGCGGCCCAAGCCGTCGAGAACGGCCGGCTGCTCGCGGTCATGGGGACCTCCACCTGCCACGTGGTGAACGGTGCCGCGCTCGCCGACGTGCCCGGGATCTGCGGCGTCGTGGACGGCGGGATCGTCGACGGGGCGTACGGCTACGAGGCGGGACAGAGCGCGGTCGGCGACATCTTCGCCTGGTGGCTCACCCAGGGCGTCCCGGCCGGCTACCAGGCCGAGGCCGAGGCCCGGGGTGAGGACCTGCACCAGTTGCTGACCCGCAAGTGCGCCGACCAGCCGGTCGGCGGCCACGGCCTGGTCGCCCTCGACTGGATGAACGGCAACCGTTCCACCCTGGTCGACCACCACCTCTCCGGTGTCATCGTCGGCCTCACCCTTGCGACGCGGCCCGAGGAGATCTACCGCGCTCTGCTGGAGGCCACCGCCTTCGGAACCCGCACCATCGTCGACGACCTGGAGCAGGGCGGGGTGCCGGTGCACGAGTTCATCGTCACCGGCGGCCTGAAGAAGAACGCCCTGCTGATGCAGATCTACGCCGACGTGCTCCGCCGGCCGGTGTCCCTCGCGGCCTCCGCCCAGGGCCCGGCCCTCGGCGCCGCCATCCACGCGGCCGTCGCCGCCGGCGCGCACCCTGACGTACGCGCCGCCGCGGCGGCCATGGGCCGTGTCCAGCGGGCCGCCTACCTGCCGGACCCCGCCCGGGCCGATGCCTACGACGCGCTGTACGCGGAATACCGCGCCCTGCACGACCACTTCGGCACCGGCCCCGACAAGCAGCTTCACCGGCTGCGCGCCCTGCGCAACGCCGCCCTGGCCACCCCGCCCGCCCCGACCCCGCCCGCCCCGTCCTCCCCGACCGAGAGGCCCTGAACCGCTCATGACGTCACCGATCGAGCAGCTGCGCCGCGAGGTCAGCGACCTGCACCAGGAGCTGGTCCGCTACGGCCTCGTCGTCTGGACGGCCGGGAACGTATCCGCCCGCGTACCGGGCGAGGACCTGATGGTGATCAAACCCAGCGGCGTCCCCTACGAGGACCTGGCCCCTGAGTCCATGATCGTCTGCGACCTGGACGGGAAAGTCGTCGAGGGCGCCTACGCCCCCTCCTCCGACACCGCCGCACACGCCTACGTCTACCGGCACATGCCGCAGGTCGCGGGGGTGGTGCACACCCATTCCACCTACGCCTGCGCCTGGGCGGCGCGCGGCGAGGCCGTCCCCTGCGTACTGACCGCCATGGCCGACGAGTTCGGAGCCGAGATCCCGGTCGGACCCTTCGCACTGATCGGGGACGACTCCATCGGCCGGGGCATCGTCGACACGCTGGACGGACACCGGTCGCCCGCCGTCCTGATGAAGAGCCACGGCGTCTTCACCGTCGGCAAGGACGCCAAGGCGGCGGTCAAGGCCGCCGTGATGTGCGAGGACGTCGCCCGCACGGTCCACATCGCACGCCAGCTCGGGGAGCCGCTGCCCCTTGCGCAGAGCGACATCGACGCACTGAACCACCGCTACCAGAACGTGTACGGCCAGAAGGCCGGCCGATGAGGAGCTTTTCCGTGGCATCACTCGAAGAACGCGAAGTGTGGTTCCTGACCGGCAGCCAATCCCTCTACGGAGACGAGACCCTGCGCCAGGTGGCGCGGCAGTCCCGGCAGATCGCCGAGACCCTCCAGGGCGACCCCGGTGTCCCCGTCCGGATCGTCTGGAAGCCCGTCCTCACCGACGCCGAGGCGATCCGCCGCATCTGCCTGGAGGCGAACTCCGACGACGCCTGCGTCGGGCTGATCGCCTGGATGCACACGTTCTCCCCGGCCAAGATGTGGATCGCCGGCCTCGACGCGCTGCGCAAGCCCCTGCTCCACCTCCACACCCAGGCCAACGTGGCCCTGCCCTGGTCGTCCATAGACATGGACTTCATGAACCTCAACCAAGCGGCGCACGGCGACCGGGAGTTCGGCTACATCCAGTCCCGCATAGGCGTCACCCGCAAGACGGTCGCGGGTCACGTCAGCGACCCGTCCGTGGCCGCCCGCATCGCCTCGTGGGCCCGGGCGGCCGCGGGGCGGGCCGAACTGCGCGGCCTCAGGCTGGCCCGCTTCGGCGACAACATGCGGGACGTCGCCGTCACCGAAGGCGACAAGGTGGAGGCGCAACTGCGCTTCGGCGTCTCCGTCAACACCTACGGGGTCAACGACCTCGTCGAGGCCGTCGACGCTGCCGCGGAGGCCGATGTCACCGAGCTCGTCAAGGAGTACGAGGACACCTACCGGGTGGCGCCCGAGCTGCGGGCCGCCGGCGACCGCCACGCCTCGCTTCGCTACGCCGCGCGCATCGAGCTCGGCCTGCGCGCGTTCCTCACCGCGGGCGGCTTCCGGGCCTTCACCACCAACTTCGAGGACCTCGGGGGACTGCGGCAACTGCCGGGGCTGGCCGTGCAGCGGCTGATGGCCGACGGGTACGGCTTCGGCGGCGAGGGCGACTGGAAGACCTCGGTCCTGCTGCGCACGCTCAAGGTGATGTCCGAAGGGCTGCCGGGCGGGGTGTCCTTCATGGAGGACTACACCTACCACCTGGAACCCGGCAGGGAACTGATCCTCGGCGCGCACATGCTGGAGGTCTGCCCGACGATCGCGGCCGCGGTTCCCTCCTGCGAGATCCACCCGCTGGGGATCGGCGGCCGGGAGGATCCCGTCCGCCTGGTCTTCGACGCGCACACCGGTCCGGCCGTGGTCGTCGGGCTCGCCGACATGGGCGACCGCTTCCGCCTGGTCGCCAACGAGATCGACGTGGTCGAGCCCGCCGAGCCCCTGCCGAACCTGCCGGTGGCGCGAGCCGTGTGGCAGCCCCGACCGGACCTGCGGACCTCGACCGAAGCCTGGCTGATCGCCGGGGCCCCGCACCACACCGTGCTGTCGAGCGCCGTGGGCACCGAGGAACTGGGTGACCTCGCCGACATGCTCGGCACCGAGCTGCTGGTCATCGACGGGGACACCGGCATCCGCCGGTTCACGCAGGAGATGCGCTGGAACCAGGCCTACCACCGGCTGGCGCAGGGTTTCTGACGCCTGCGACCCCGCTCCGCTCAGCAGCCCCTACACGCTCAGCGGTCCGTTCAGGGTCATCTCCAGTCCCGCGCCGAGCTGGGAGAGGCAAGGAGGATCGGTCAACGAGGGCCCCGAGCCGCTGTACCATGGCGGCCGGACGTTCCTCACCCACTCCGCCTCCAGCTGCAACACGCCGGACTACAAGCCGGGCCGGCTGGAGCGCACCGGCGCCGACCCCCTCAGCGCCGCGTCGTGGACCAAGGCACCCGCCCGCCCCGGTGTTCCAGCGCAGCGACGCGGCGGGGGTGTACGGGCCGGGCCGCAACGGGTTCTTCACCTCCCCGGACGGCAGGGAGAACCGGCTCGTCCACCATGCCAACGACAGCACCGCCGGCGGCTGCGACGACAGGCGCACCACGCGGGCCCAGAAGTTCACCTGGCGCCCGGACGGCACACCCGACTTCGGCATCCCGGTCGCCGACGGCGCCGCTCCGCACGGCCTCGCCTCCGTCAACTACCCCGACCACCACGTGCGCCACTGGCAGTTCCGCGGCAGGCCGGGCGCGGACGTCAGGAACCTGGCCGACTCGCAGTTCCGCACCGTGCCCGGGCGCGCGGGCAGCGCCACCTTCCACCAGCGCACCGGACTCGCCGACGCGGCGGGGGGTCTCCTACAAGTCGTACGGCGCGCCCGGCCGCTTCCTACGGCGCCGCGACCTCCTGCTCTACGTGGAGCAGGCGGCCGCCACGTTGGCCAAGGCCGACGCCACCTTCCGCCCGGAATGGCCGCGCCGAGCCCGCGCCCACCACCGACCGGGCGGTGGGCGCGGCACCTCAACCGCCGCCGTCCAGGGGCTGTTCCGTCCAGATGATCTTGCCGGCCGCCGTGTACCGGCTGCCCCAGCGGTGGGTGAGCTGCGCGACGAGGAACAGGCCGCGCCCGCCCTCGTCGGTGAGCTGCGCCCGGCGCAGATGCGGCTGGGTCTGACTCGGGTCGGAGACCTCGCAGATCAGCACCCGGTCCTTGATCAGCCGCAGGCCGACCGGACCGCCCGCGTACCGGATGGAGTTCGTGACCAGCTCGCTGACGATCAGCTCCGTGGTGAAGACCAGATCCTCCAGTCCCCAAGCGGTCAGCTGGTCCGAGACGAGCTCGCGGGCCCGCCCGACGAGAGAGGGGTCGGCGGGCAGCTCCCACACGGCGGTGGCATCGGCGGACACCTCCCTGACCCGCACCACGAGCAGCGCCAAGTCGTCGTCCGGCGGCTCGTGCAACAGGGCGCCCAGGATGCCGTGCCCGATCTCGGTGACCGGCCGCCCGCTGTCGGCGCCGTCCCGCACACCCGCCCGGACCGCCTCCAGCTGCCGCTCCGAGCGGTCGGTGCCCTTGATGAGGGCTCCGCCGTAGAAGGCCAGTACATCGCCGGGCCCCACGCACAGTTCCACCGGTTCGAACGGCTGCCCGCCGGTGCCCAGGACCGGACCCGGGCGGTACGTCACCGTGCCGCTCCCGGTCCGTCCCCTGGTGGCCAGCACGGGCGGCGGGTGGCCGGCACCGGCCAGCACGCACGTACGGGACACCGGGTCGTAGGTGGCGTAGAGACAGGTGGCGCCGGTCAGCGCGCTCGGCGCGTCCGCGTCCGGTTCCTGGCGGTCGTCGTCCTCGATGAAGCGCACCACGAGGTCGTCGAGGTGGGCCAGTAGTTCGTCCGGACTGAGGTCGAGATCGGCCAGGGTCTGCACGGCCGACCGCAGACGCCCCATCGCGGCCGTGGCGTTGAGGCCGTGCCCGGCCACCGTGCCCATGACGAACGCAAGTCGCGTCGAGGGGAGTTGGATGACGTCGAACCAGCTGCCCCCGATGGCCGGGGTGGTGGCGGCGGGCACGTAGACCCCGGAGGTCTCTGCGCCGGTGACGTCCATGACGGGCCTGGGCAGGAGGCTGCGCTGCAGGGTTTCCGCGGTACGGCGCTCACGGGTGTAGCGGCGCGCGTTGTCCATGCTGAGCGAGGCCCGGGAGCCGATCCCCTCGGCGAGGACCGCGTCCTCTTGGTCGAACGGGCGGCGCTCCGCGGTGCGCCACAGGACCAGGGCGCCGAGGACTGCGCCGCGCGCCTGCAACGGGATCAGCATGAGGGAGGCGGCCCGAGGCGGAAGGATCAGCCGTGTGCGTTCCTCCTCGCCCGAGAGCACCGCGCGGAGCTCGGTCAGGTCGGGAAGGAAGACCGCCGAGCTCCCGCGCAGGTGGATGCTCTCGATGTTCCCGAGACGGATGGTGTCGCCCACGGAGGGGCTCTCGGGCGGCCACCGCCCGTCGGCGGCCCGCACGGCGACGCGCCGCATCGGCGCTCTGGTGACCAGCTCTCCCGGCTCCTCGCCGAGCAGCACGGGTTCGGTGACGTCGACGGCCGCGAGGTCGGCGAACGCGGGGACGAGCACCCCGGCCACCTGCTCGGCGTCGCGCACCATGTCGAGGGAGCTGCCGATGTCCGCGGCGGCCGCGTTGAGCAGCGCCAGCCGCTCGGCGGCGCGCTGGTCCGCCGGCGGCGGGGGTGGTGCCCGACGTACGTCACCTGCGACGGTGACCGGCACGGGGTCGTCCGGGTCGGCAGGGCGCAGGCGCAGCAGGAACCGCGCCGACGAGCCCTCCATCAGGGTGATGATGTCGACGTCGGCCTCCAGCGGTCCGCCGTCCGGCAGCAGCAGCCGGGCCCGGGCGCCGCGCCTGGCACCTCCGACGGCTCCGGCGACCAGGCGGGCCCACAGGCCGGGATCCTCGAAGAACAGTTCCGCATCCAGCTGCTCGGCGCCGGGGCCACCGATGGCCTCGGGAACGCCCAGGAGCGTGGCCGCCGCACGTGTGCCCGTCAAGACCTTGCCGGCGGCGTCGAGTACCAGAACAGCCGTGGGGAAGTCCGCTGCTGCGACGGGTTCTCCCGGGCCGTTGTCGCTCACTCGTGCCTCACTCCGGCAGGATCGAGGGCGCCCCTCATCTCAATTGAACACCTCGCGCGCGGCGTGCGCGCGCCGGTGGCGGACGGCGGAGGCGGCCCCTCCCGTGCCCTGACACAGGAGGGGAAACCGTTCGCCCCGGCCGGGGGCCGGGGCGAACCGTCGTCGAGCGGCGACCCTCAGGAGCCGGCCTTGCGCTTGTTCCACACGTCGAAACCGACCGCCGCCAACAGCACGAGCCCCTTGATGACCTGCTGGTAGTCGGTGCCGATGCCCACGAGTGACATGCCGTTGTTCAATACGCCCAGCACGAGACCGCCGATGATCGCGCCGAGTACCGTGCCGACACCTCCGGACGCCGAGGCGCCGCCGATGAAAGCCGCCGCGATCGCCTCCAGCTCGAAGTTGATGCCCGCCTGCGGCGTACCCGCGTTGAGGCGGGCCGCGAAGACCAACCCGGCCAGTGCTGCCAGGACGCCCATGTTGACGAAGGCGAGGAAGACGATCCGCTTGCTCTTGACGCCGGACAGCCTGGCGGCGGGCTCGTTGCCGCCGATGGCGTACGTGTGACGGCCCAGGACGGAGTTGCGCATCACGTAGCCGAAGGCGACCAGGAGCACGCCGAGGATGAGCAGCACGATCGGGAAGCCGTGGTAGCTCGCGAGCAGCAGGGTGAAGACCGCCACCGCGGTGGTGATCGCCGCCAGCTTGACGAGGAACAAGCCTACGGGCAGCAGCCGCAGTCCGTAGGAGGCGGCCTGGCGGCGGCCTCGCAGCTCCTGTACGACGGCCAGCGCGAGCACGCCGAAGCCGAGCAGCAGGGTGAGGTTGTGGTAGTTCGTGTGCGGGCCGGCCTCCGGAAGGAAGCCGCTGCTGATCTGACGGAACCCCTGGGGGAAGGGGGCCACCGACTGGCCCTGGAGCAGGATCTGCGTCCCGCCCCGGAAGAGCAGCATCCCCGCGAGGGTCACGATGAACGACGGGATGCCCACGTAGGCGATCCAGAAGCCCTGCCATGCTCCGGCCGCGGCTCCGATGAGGAGCGCGGCGGCGGCGGCCACTGTCCAGGGGATGTCATGGTGCACCATCATCACCGCGGCCGCGGCTCCGACGAAGGCCGCCAGGGACCCCACCGACAGGTCGATGTGGCCGGCGATGATGACGATCATCATCCCGATGGCCAGGATCAGGATGTAGCCGTTCTGCTGGATCAGGTTGGTGACGTTGAGCGGTTTGAGCAGTGTGCCGTCGGTCCAGATCTGGAACAGCACGATGATCAGCGCCAGGGCGACCAGCATGCCGTACTGCCGGATGTTGCCGCGCAGGAGGTGCACGAGGAGGACGCGCGGACCCTCCGGCGCCCCGGTGCCCTTGTTACCGCCAGGGGCGGTACCCGCGGCATCGATGGCGGGGCTCTGGATCTGGGTCATGCGTCACACCTGCTCGTTCTGGGTTGCGGCGCCCACGGTCATCAGGCGCATGAGGGATTCCTGGGTCGCGTCTGCTCGAGTCGTCTCGCCGGTGATGCGCCCCTCGGCCATGGTGTAGATGCGGTCGCACAGGCCGAGCAGCTCCGGGAGTTCCGAAGAGATCACCAGGACGGCCTTGCCCTGGGCCGCGAGCTCGGCGATCACCGCGTAGATCTCGGCCTTCGCACCGATGTCGATGCCCCGCGTGGGCTCGTCGAGGATGAGCACCTCGGGCTCAGAGAAGATCCACTTGCTGAGGACGACCTTCTGTTGGTTTCCGCCGCTCAGCTTGCCGGTCTCCGCGAACACCGAGGGCGCCTTGATGTTCATGGTGCTGCGGTACCTCTCCGCGACGCGGGTCTCCTCGTGCTGGTTCACCCAGCCCCGGCGGGACACCTTGCCGAGCGCGCTCAGCGAGATGTTGCGGCGGATGTCCTCCGAGAGGTTGAGCCCGAGGTGCTTGCGGTCCTCGGTCACGTAGGCGAGGCCGTGGGCGATCGCCTCGGGGACCGTGCGCGTACGGATCTCCTTGCCGTCGAGCAGGACCCGGCCGCTGGTGCGGCGTCCGTAAGAGCGGCCGAAGACGCTCATCGCGAGCTCGGTCCGGCCCGCGCCCATCAGGCCCGCCATACCGACGATCTCACCGCGCCGGACCGTGATCGACGCTCCGTCGACCACCTTGCGGTGCACGTCGATCGGGTGCAGGACGGTCCAGTCCTCGACCGTCAGCGCGACCTCGCCGATGTCCGGGGTGCGCTCGGGATAGCGGTGCTCCAGGTCGCGGCCGACCATCCCGCGGATGATGCGGTCCTCGGATATCCCCTCGGCTTCGACCGAGATGGTCTCGATGGTCCGGCCGTCGCGCAGGATGGTCACGGCGTCGGCGACGCGCGCGATCTCGTTCAGCTTGTGCGAGATGACGATGCAGGCGATGCCCTGGGCCTTGAGCTCGATGATGAGGTCGAGCAGTTTGCGGCTGTCCTCGTCGTTGAGCGCGGCCGTGGGTTCGTCCAGGATCAGCAGCTTGACCTCCTTCGCAAGAGCCTTGGCGATCTCGACGAGCTGCTGCTTGCCCACGCCGATGTCCGCGACGCGGGTCTGTGGGTTGTCCGGCAGGCCTACGCGTTCGAGCAGGGCCTGGGCGTGGGTGAGCGTCCGGTGCCAGCTGATGAAGCCACGCGAGGCGTGCTCGTTGCCGAGGAAGATGTTCTCGGCGATGGACAAGTAGGGGATGAGCGCGAGTTCCTGATGGATGATCACAATGCCGCGGCGCTCGCTGGCCCGGATGTCGCCGAAGGCGCACGGTTCGCCCTGGAACCGGATCTCGCCTTCGTAGGAACCGTGCGGGTGCACGCCGCTGAGCACCTTCATCAGGGTGGACTTGCCCGCCCCGTTCTCGCCGCAGATGGCATGGACCTCGCCGGCGGCGACGGTCAGATTGACGTCCGACAGTGCCTTGACGCCGGGGAAGGACTTGCTGATCGAACGCATCTCGAGGACGGGTCCGGCCATGGTGGTGAATCCGTTCGACTGGGGTGATGTGGCGGCCCGGTCGGGGCGCGCCGCGTCACCGGCTCTTCGGCCCCGGTGGGTGGGCCCGGTGGCGGCTACTTCAGCTGGTCAGCGGTGTACTGCCCGGAGTCGACGAGCAGCTTCTGGTAGTTCTGCTTGTCGACGCTGACCGGCTGCAGCAGATAGGAGGGCACGACCTTCACCCCGTTGTCGTACTGCTTGGTGTCGTTGACCTCGGGCTGGTGGCCGGTGAGCAGTGCGTCGCCCATCTGCACGGCCACCTTGGCGAGTTCGCGGGTGTCCTTGTACACGGTCTGGGTCTGTTCGCCGGCGATGATGGACTTCACGGAGGCGAGCTCGGCGTCCTGGCCGGTGACGATGGGGAGCGGCTTGCCCGCGCCGCCGTAGCCGACTCCCTTGAGGGACGACACGATGCCGATCGAGATGCCGTCGTAGGGCGAGAGCACCGCGTCGACGTTGGCGGACGAGTAGGCCTTGCTGAGCAGGTTGTCCATCCGGGACTGGGCCACGCCGCCGTCCCAGCGCAGGGTGGCTGCCTGGGTGAATTCGGTCTGGCCACTCTTGACCACGAGCTTCTTGGCGTCGATGTTCGGCCGCAGGACGCTCATGGCGCCCTGGTAGAAGAACGAGGCGTTGTTGTCGTCCGGTGATCCGGCGAAGAGCTCGATGTTGAAGGGGCCCTTGCCGTCCTGGAGACCGAGCCGGTCGGCGATGTACGTGGCCTGCAGGACGCCGACCTTGTAGTTGTCGAAGGTGGCGTAGTAGTCGACGTTCCCGGTGCCGCGGATCAGGCGGTCGTAGGAGATGACCCGGATCTTCGCGTCGGCGGCCTTCTGGAGCACGTCGCTGAGCGAGGAGCCGTCGATCGGAGCGATCACCAGAAGCTTGGCACCCTTGGTGATCATGTTCTCGACCTGGGCGACCTGGTTCTCGACGACGTTGTCGCCGAACTGGAGATCCGTCTTGTAGCCCTTGGCCTGGAACTGCTTGACCATGTTGGCGCCGTCGTTGATCCAGCGCTCGGAGGACTTGGTCGGCATGGCGATCCCGACCAGGCCCCCCTTCGCGTCCCCCTCGTCCGACCCGCCCCCGACGCCGTTCGCGCTCTGGCCGCAAGCCGTCAAGGCCAGACCGAGGGCTGCCACCGTCACGCCTGTCGAGATTCTTCGCACTTTTCCTCCAGTGATGCGCCGACTTGGCGCGATGCGGGGGCGGGCCCGGCCTGACGCGGCGCAGGCGGATTCCCGGGCGGCGGGGCTGGCGCCGGCCGCTGGGATGCACTGCCCGACCGGACTGTTCCGGCCTGGCGTGACACGAGTGTTAACGCTCACAACTGTGCCGTCAAGGCCCCCGGGGTCACCTTTGCGCACCCATCGCGCAGCCCCTCCCGAGCGCCTGCGCCCCAGGCCCGGGCCGCCCCGCCGCCGCTCTCGGCGCCGGGGCGGTGGGTCCTCAGCCCCATGCGGGCTCTCGGGCCCGGGCGCCACCCGGGTGGGCGCGCTCGTCCTCGCGGGGCCGGCGCGTGGCTGGCGGGGCCGAAACGTCACGGTCGTTGAGGAAACCTTCGAGCGCGAAGGGTGGCTGCTCCTCGGGGTGCCCATGCCGTGGGGCAGGGACTCGCTGCCATGTGGCGCGGGACTCCTGGGGCGCCGATGCGGACCTTTTGCTGACGCAGGAGGCCGGTCCGCCGATCACTGCTCCACAACTCCCGCCGGTGCCCGTGAACGGACGGGGACGGGGACGGGGGCGCTGACCTGCGCGTTCCGACGGAGGGGGCGGAGGGGGCGGAGGGGGCGGAGGGAGCGGAGGGGGCGGTGGGGGCGGTGGGGGCGGTGGGGGCTCCCGGAGGGCCCCTTCGGGCGCCGGGCGCGTCCCCGGGTGCGATCTGGCACCCTCACGGCTCCTATGGCGCGCGGTGCGCTGTGTGAAGTTCCCGTTCTGCGACCGCCCGGAACGGGTTCGGCGGCCGGCCGGTGAGGCGCTGGACGGCGTCGGTGGTGCGATCCTCGGCTCCCTCGGCGATGGCGCGGTCCATGGCGGCCAGCATGGCGGCGAACTCCGGCGGTATCGCAGCGGCCAGACGGTCGCGCATGTCCTCGAAGGCCAGCTGGTGGTGGACCACGGGGCGGCCGGTGACCTGGGTGACGATCGTGGCGATGTCGTCGTGGCTGAGTGCCTCCGGCCCGGTCAGGACGAGGCCGGCGTTGGGCGCCCGGTCGTTCGTCAGGGCCTGTACGGCGACGGCGGCGATGTCCTCGGCGTCGATGAATCCGACCCGGCCGGTCCCGGCCGCCGTCCGGATGACCCCGTCATTGCGGATGCTGTCGGCGTGAGCGTGCGTGCCGGTGAAGTTCTGCATGAACCAGGAAGGCCGCAGGACCGCCCACTGGTCGAACACGCCGGGCAGGGCCTGGTGCACCGCGCCCACCGCCGGGCCGCCCTCGGAGATGGCGGAGGAGCTGAGGAGAACGGCGCGTCGCACGCCGGCGGCGCGGGCCCGCCGGAGGAAGGGCATCATGACCGCGGCGGGGTCCGGGTCGCCGATGGGCGGGACGAGGTAGGCGCGGTCGACTCCGTCGAGGGCGTCGCCGAAGGTGGCGGGGTCGTACCAGTCGAAGCGGACCGGTTCCGCTCCCGGGAGCGGGGTGGCTCGGCGGCTGGCGGCCTTGACGCGGTGGCCGGCGGCGATCAGCTGCGCGCTGGTCCGGCTGCCCGTGGTGCCGGTGGCGCCGATGACCAGGATGGTTCCGGTGGGGGTCATCGGGAACTGCTCCCCACGAAGTCCGTCCCGGGCGTCTGGACGGCGAGGGGGTTCCAGTAATCGCGGTAGGAGGTGAAACGTCCGTTCTGGACGGTCACGACGGCGATGTAGGTCATGTCGAAGGGGCCTCCTGTCGCGACCAAGCGGCCCGCGCCGCGCATCTCGACCACGATGGTCCCGGGGTCGGTGGTCTCGTGGATCCGCACGTCGGGGAAGTCGTGCAGGTCGATGTGGTCGGGGTAACCGCGCATGTAGGAGGCGATGGCTTCCCGGCCCTCCAGTCGTTCGGGCCAGCCCGGGGGAGCGAAGGGGAACTCCAACGCGCCGTCGTCGGCCCACAGGTCGACCCAGCCGGGAATGTCCTTGGCCAGGAGCAGGCGCAGGCTGTGGCGGTACAGATCCGCCGGTGAGGTGATTGCGGGCATGGGGTACTCCGTCCCGTACGATACGGACCAGCGGTCCGCTTCTTCCGTGGACGATACGGACCGTCGGTCCGTATCGCAACCGGAGGATCTCGATGCCCGAACGCAGTCCACGCAAGGACGCGGCCCGTAACCGGGCGGCCGTCTTCGCGGCCGCCGACGCCCTCTTCGTCCACTGCCGCAGCCCCGAGGACGTGACGATGGCCGACATCGCGGCAGCGGCCGGAGTCGGCAAGGGAACGCTCTTCCGCGCCTTCGGCGACCGCACGGGGCTCATCGGCGCGCTGTACGAGGCGCGGCTCGAACCGGTCAGGAGCGCCGTCGAGGACGGTGCGCCGCCGCTGGGGCCCGCCACCCCGCCGCTCCAGCGCGTTCCCGCCCTGCTGGACGCCGTCCTGTGCTTCAAGCTCGACAACCGCCACCTCGCCCTGGCCCTGGAGGGAACCGGAGCGGACAGCCCCTACCGGACCGCGCACTACGAGCGGTGGCACACCCTGCTCCAGGACCTGCTGGAACAGATCCCGGGCCCGGCCGACACCGGCTTCACCGCCCACGCCCTGCTCGCCGCCACCCGGGCCGACCTCGTCGCCTACCTGGCCGGCGACAAGGGCGTGCCCCGCGAGGAACTGCGCGAACAGCTGGCGGAGTTCACCGCCGGGATCCTCGACACCCGTACTCGACGAGGGCCGGCCGACGGACGATGACGCCGGCGTCCGGGCCTGGCGGACGAGGGGACATGCGGTTGTCGGGGGTCCTGCCCGGTGCGGGCGGCGCCCGCACGGCCACGCCGGCCGGATCCGCTCGTCGCTGCGCCTCGCTGCCGCCATCGCCGTGTGCGGCGCCGTGCTCGGCGCCCCGGTGCAGTCCGCCCGGGCCGGATCGGACCGCAACCCGCCGCCCGGGGTCTCCCTCCGGCAGGAGCTGCGGGAGCTGGTGGAGAGGCCCGACGGGCCCCCGGAGTCATCGCCGTCCTGCGCGACGGCGAGCGCACGGAGGTCTACCGGGCGGGCGTGGCCGACGTGGAGAGCGGCCGCCCGCCGAGGGCGACCGACCGCATGCGGATCGCCAGTGTCGCCAAAGCCTTCAGCGGAGCAGTGGCCTTGGCGCTCGTCGACCGCGGCCGGCTTCACCTGGACGACACGATCGGTGAGGTGCTGCCCGGCCAGCCGGCCGCGTGGCAGCACGTGACGCTACGTCAACTGCTCAATCACACCAGCGGGTTGCCCGACTATTCGGCTTCCCAGGGGTTCATCGACATCATCTCCGAGGACCCCCGCCACCGCTTCGATTCCCGGCGCCTGCTGGAGTTCGTCGCCGACGACGACCTCGAGTTCCGGCCGGGCAGCCGCTACCAGTACTCCAACTCCGACAACGTCGCCATCGCCCTCATGGCCGAGGCCGCCACCGGACGCCGGTACGAGGCGCTACTGCGCGAGCTCGTCTACGAGCCCTTGGGCATGGAGGCCACGAGCCTGCCCCAGGGGTACCGGCTGCCCGCGCCCTTCCTCCACGGCTACCAGCTCGATCCGCAGGCCGGGCCCGTCGACGTCAGTGAAGCCGTGAGCGCCTCGGGGGCCTGGGCGGCCGGGGGCATCGTCTCGACGCCGAAGGACCTGACCGCCTTCATCCGGGGCTACGCGGGCGGCGCGCTCGTCTCGGACCGCACCCGACGGCAGCAGTTCACCTTCATCCCCGGCGCCCTGTCCCAGCCCCCCGGGCCCGGTCGCACCGAGGCGGGCCTGGCGATCTACCGCTACACCACGCGCTGCGGAGCGGTGTACGGCCACACGGGCAACACACCTGGCTACACGCAGCTGGTGGCGGCCACGGCGGACGGCCGGCGCTCGCTGACCTTCTCGATCACCACGCAGACGGCTCTCAACAACAACCCCGACCTCCTCGCACGGGTCCGGGAGGTCCAGGAGGACTTCGTCTGCGCCCTGCTGCGCAGGTGACCTCGGCGGTCCTGGTGACCGCGGAGGCCGTACGTGCCGTCAGCTCAGCCGCCGCGTGGATGCGTCGGCCCCGGCTCCCCCTCTCAGCGGGTGCGAGGTCCACACGAATGGGGGAAGCTGGGTGAGGCAGTAGCCCCGGCGGCCGGCAGAGCGGCGAGGAGGGTTTCTCGTGAACGTTTCAGCAGCTTGCCGCCCCGCGCGCGCATCGCGGCGCAGGGGGCGGATGACCACCCTGCTGTGCACGGCGGCGGCCATGACGGCCGCCGTCATCCCGGCCTCCGCGCACCCCGGTGGAACGCCATCGGCCCCATCGGTCCCGAGCCTGGATCCGGTCGTGGTGGTCGACTGCCTCTCCCAGGCCCGGATGCGCCCCGAGGAATACATCTTGGCCTGCGGGGACGGGAACAACCGCCTCGTCGACCTCCGCTGGAACACCTGGGGGTCCAGGACCGCGACGGCCACCGGCACCGACATGGTGAACGACTGTCGCCCCTACTGCGCGGCCGGCCGGTTCCGCGCCTACCCGGTCACGGTGACCTTGAGCAATCCGCAGGCCTGGCCCGAGCACCCCGACGTCCAGCGCTTCACGACGATCCGGCTGCTCTACACCGACACCGCTCCGGCCCCGGTCGCCAAGGACGTGAGCTACAAACTCGATTACTGACGGAAGAACGCACCCCGTGCCGAGCTGACTGCTGCGGCCCGGGGTGCAGTCAGGCTGTGTCGAGTGCGGAGCCGTGTGAGATGCATTGACAGAAGGTGAACGCGGGCCGAGTCTGAGAGCGCTCTCAGACGTCAATGCTTCCATCCACGCTCCGCCCGCCCCGCCCCCACCCCTCTGCGTTCACCGGGCACGGGGGCGGGGGGGGGTACGGGGCACCGCACCACCCGCCGTCAGTCCCCCCCACAGGAGGATGAGCGTGTTCCGCTTATCGAAAGTACTGGTATCCGCAGTCTCGTCGTTGACGGTCGCCGCAGGCCTGATGGTTCTCGGTCCGTCGGCGCCCGCAGAGGCCGTACCGGTGACCATCCCGCTCACGATCAAGAACAGCTCGGGACGCAGTGAGCCGGTCTACGTCTACAACCTGGGCACCCTGCTCGCCACGGGCCAGCAGGGCTGGGCCGACGCCAACGGCACCTTCCACCCTTGGCCCGTGGGCGGCAATCCCCCCACCCCGGCGCCCGACGCATCGATCGCGGGTCCGGCCAACGGCAGACCAAGACGATCCGGATGCCCAAGTTCTCCGGACGCGTCTACTTTTCCATCGGTCAGAAGATCGTCTTCAAGCTCAGCACCGGCGGTCTGGTGCAGCCTGCCGTGCAGAATCCCTCCGACCCCAACCGCAACATCCTGTTCAACTGGTCCGAGTACACGCTCAACGATGCCGGCCTGTGGATCAACAGCACGCAGGTCGACATGTTCTCGGCTCCGTACGCGGTGGGTGTGAAGGCAGCCAACGGCACGGTCGTGAATACCGGTCGGCTCAAGCCGGGCGGCTACAACGCGGTCTTCGGCCAGCTGCGTTCGGCCGGCTGGGGCGGATCGATTCAGAGCCGTCCCGACGGCACGCCGCTACGAGCGCTCTCGCCGGGTCACGGCATCGAGGCGGGCGGGATCCCGGCCGGCGTCATGAACGACTACGTCAACCGGGTCTGGAACAAGTACAGCTCCTCGACGCTCACCGTGACGCCGTTCGTGAACCAGCCGAACACCAAGTACTACGGCCGGGTCTCGGGCAACGTCATGAACTTCACCAACGGCTCGGGAGCGGTGGTCACCAGTTTCCAGAAGCCGGACTCCGACAGCATCTTCGGCTGCTACAAGCTGCTGGACGCCCCCAACGACCTCGTCCGCGGCCCGATCTCCCGCACCCTGTGCGCGGGCTTCAACCGGTCGACGCTCCTGACCAACCCCGACCAACCCGACGCGAACGGCGCCAACTTCTACCGTGACGCCGTCACGAATCACTACTCCCGCATCATCCACGAGCAGATGGCCGACGGTAAGGCGTACGGCTTCGCCTTCGACGACGTCGGCGCCCATGAGTCGCTGGTGCACGACGGCAACCCGCAGGAGGCCTTCATGACGCTGGAACCGTTCAACTAGGCCGCGCCCGCCCGGAGGAAGGACACCGGATCCGTGGAGTCCCCGGCCGGATTTCCGGCCGGGGACACGGTGTCCTCGGCTCAGGTGTCGAGATCGGTCAGGGGGCGGGTCAGGGAGTCGGGTCCGCCTCCGCTTCCTGGTGCATGCCCCTGCACAGTGCCCAGACGACGAAGAGGTTGACGAGGACCAGCACCAGGGCCCACAAGGGGTAGTACGGCACCCACAGGAAATTGGCGATCGCGCCCAGCCCGGCGACGGTGACACCGAAGAGGCGCGCCCACAGGGCGCCGCTGATGACGGCGCAGCCGGCGAAGATGAGGGCGATGCCCAGAATGAGGTGTACCCAGCCCCAGCCCGCCAGGCTGAATTCGAACACGTAGTGGCGCGTCGCGAGGAACAAGTCGTCCTTGGCGATGGCCGCGATGCCTTCGAGGAGCGCCATGACTCCGCCGAAGATCATGAAGGCTGCTGCCGCGATGGTGGTACCGGATGTGGGCGCGTGCCAGGGACTCGGGTGTGCGTTGCTCGCGCGGGGTCTGCTGGCGTCACTGGCCATTTCGGTCTCCATGGGTTGCGGAGCCGGCCCGGCGTGCCGAGGCCGGCGGGATTCCCCGTTTCAGCGTGTCACGGCAACCTTCCATCGGCATTCCGGCTCACGAAGTGACGGGGAGGCGGCGGTGTGCCTGCCGTGCGGCGTCCGGCCACCGTGCGGGGCCTGCGCCACCGTGCCGCGCCTCCCCCCGGCGCTGCGCAACACGCGCACCGAGCCGCCGCGTGGGCGGCTCGGTCGGCCGTGCCGGCTTAGGGCCGGGCGGGCCGGGCCGGTGCGGGTGCCGCGCGGTGATGCCCGTGACGAGTCGCCGCCCGGGCCCTGGAACCGCCGATCGGGACCCCAGAACGGTGAGATTGTCCTATTGGATCAATCGGAATGACTGCTTACTATGCGCCATAGTCGATCACTCGAAGGTGCAAGTGGTCTCCGGTACCGCAGCCCTGCGGCCGTCGCAGAGGTGTCCAGCACCATGTTGAGAGGGAGGCCGATGAGGCCTGACCTGGTTGTCCCGCCGCTCTTCTCCTATATCCCCCCTGCGATTCATCCACGTCATGCCGAGATCGATGTCCAGACCTCGGCGTGGGCTGAAACGTTTCGCATCGGGTCCGAGGAGCTGCGCAGCCGCCTGGTGCGGCAGGACATCGGAAACTTCGCGGCGCGGATCCTTCCGGAAGGCCGCGAGGGGGTCGTCTCCCTGCTGGCGGACTTCGTGCTCTGGCTCTTCGGCGTCGATGACGGGCACTGCGAGGAAGGGGAACTGGGTCACCATCCGGGAGACTTGGCCGGCACCCTCTCGCGTTTGCTACGCGTCGCGCAGACCCCGGAAGCCCCGATGCTGCTGGACGACTCGCTCGCCGCAGGGCTGCGCGACCTGCGGTACAGGGTTGCCCGGTACGGCACGGTGGGGCAGACCGCCCGCTGGGTGGAAGCGCTGCGGGAGTACTTCCTGTCAGTGGTCTGGGAGGCGTCCCACCGCGGCCGGGGCACGGTGCCCGACCTCAACGACTACACCTTGATGCGGCTCTGCTCCGGCGCGACCACGGTGGTACTGCCGATGCTGGAGATGGGCGGGGGCTACGAACTGCAGCCGTCCGAACGGGACAGCACGCCCGTACGGGCTGCGGCTGAGCTGGGGTCGTTCATCATCACCTGGGACAACGACATCTTCTCCTACCACAAGGAACGCACCGGCGAGGGCTACTACCTCAACGTTTTGCGGGTGTTGGAGGAGAAACAGGGGCTCAGCACTGCCCAGGCACTCGCTACGGCGATTTCCCAGAGAGACCGGGCCATGTGCTTGTTCATGCGGCTGAGCGCCAGCCTGTCCGAGGACGGCAGCCCACAGCTGCGCCAGTACCTACGCAGCCTCGCCTCCTACATCAGGGCAGCTCAGGACTGGGGAGTCACCTCCGTGCGCTACAGCTCGCCCGACCACCCGGCGGGGATCCCCTCCACCTTCTGTGACACTCCTACCGACCCCCGCCACGAACCGCTCGGCATCGCCGCCGTGGACTGGTGGTGGGACCTCCTTCCGGAGTCCGCGCCCCGGCTCGACATACCGGCCGAACAGAGCGCGTAGAGCGGCCGCGAGCGGCTCGGGTCCTTCAGAAGCTGGTGGAGGAGACGCCTCGTGCCCGCTGCGTCAGCGCCGGCGAGGTTCCACCCTCATCGGGATACGGTCGGCACGTGCCACCGCGGAGGCGACTTCCTTGGGCGTGTGCCCCGGAATCGGCCTCAGCTGCCATCGGGAGAGCACTGTCGCGATGGCTATGGTCGCTTCGGTCCAGACGAAGGCATCGCCGATGCATTTGCGGTTGCCGGCGCCGAACGGGATGTACGCCTCGCGTCCGAGCGAGGCCGCGGCCTGTCGATGCGGGAGCCAGCGGTCGGGGTCGAATTTCTCAGGGTTCGCGTAGAGATCCGGGTCCCGGTGGATGGCGTAGAGACTGAATGCCACCTCCGTGCCGGCAGGGAGGGTGTAGCCGCCCAGATCGACCGGCGCTGTGGTTCGCCGCATGAGCAGGGTCACGCCGTGCAGCCGGATCACCTCGTCGAGGACCCGCCGGAGGCACCCGAGGCGAGGGACGTCCGAGATGGTGACCGGCCGGTCGCCGACAACATCCTGGATCTCCTGGACCACTTGGTTCTCCACCTCGGGATGGGCGGCCAGCTCGTGGAAGGTCCAGGCGAGTGTTGCCGCGGTCGTCTCGGCTCCCGCGAAGAGAATGGTGCTGAGCTCGTCCCGAACCTCGGCATCGGAAAGACGCTCCCCGCTCTCCGTATCCTGAGCGCGCAGCAGGAGGGAAAGCAGGTCGTCGCGGTCGGTGTGCCCGGAGGCCCTGGCGGCGTGGATGACCTCGTCGATGACTTCCCGCAGGTTCGCCGATGCCGCGTCGAAGTCACGGTTGGCGCGGATGGGGAGTCGGTCCAGGAATTTCGGGGAGGCCGCGCGTACCAGCAGGTTCTTCAGAAGGGCGGGCAGGTTCTCGCGCACGGCTTCCACCGCCGGCAGCCCGATGTCTGCGGAGAACAGCGTCGACGCCAGGGTTTCGATGGCGTATTCCGCCATCGTCTCTTCCAGGTCCACCTCTTGCCCCGGAGTCCAGGAGTCGGCGAGGGCCAGGGCGTTGCGGCTCATGGTGGCGGAGTACCCGGCGATGCGTTCTTTGGAGAACATCGGCTGGATCAGGCGGCGGTGCTTGCGGTGCATCTCACCGTCGGAATTCGCCAAGCCGTTCCCCGCCAGTGGCCGCAGCCGGTCGAAGAAGCGGCCCTTCTCGAAGTCACGCGCCTTCACCACGGTCACTTCGTGCACCAAGGACGCCGAAGTGGCGACGTACATCGGCATCGTGCCGAGGTCGACGCGGACCAGGTCCCCGTGCTGCCGCAGGGATGTGAGGAAACCGAAAGGGTCGCGCCACAGGTTCAGGGCGTGCCCGAGCAGCGGGACCGCCCCGGGTGCGCGTGGCACGGACTGCAACTGAACGTTTGACACTCTGAGTTCCTCTCCCAGCCGGGTGTACTTGATGAGGCAACTGCAGCACACCACACAACCGCGAACTCGTCCGGGGCTCCTCCAGCCGGGCCGCTCGGGCTTGGCGGCGCGTCCCCGGTCATCTCGTGCGTGCGACAGGCACCGTGACTGCCCCCGAAGTGCACCCGGCCCGCGGGGAAACCCGTGCGGCCCAAGGATTGGCGCCAGCGGTGGAGTTGAAGCCCCGACCACGCTACTGGACGCACGGCACCCCCCGTTATGCTGCGTGTCGCTGCTGTTACGCCACTCCGTCCACGAGAGCACATCTCACTCAGGTGTGGCGATTCCCCGGTCCCACGTGGCGCTTCCGGTCGCTCTTTACGCCGCTGCTTTAGGAGGATTCGTGACCACCCCGTACCCAGACGCAACCGGTACTTCGTCCGCTTCGGTACCACCGCCGGGGTGCCCTGCGCACGCGCACGGAAGCGCCCGGTCCGACGCCGTGCAGCGGCTGTACGGACCGGAGGCGGAAGGCTCGCCTTACGCCATGTACCGAGACCTTCGCCAGAAGCACGGACCGGTGGCGCCCGTACTCCTGCAGAGTGACGTGCCGGCCTGGCTTGTCCTGGGACATCGGGAAAACCTGGAGGTGATGCGCAACTCCAAGCTGTTCTCCAACGACTCGCGCATGTGGAACGTCAAGCTTGCCCCGGACTCTCCGCTGCTTCCGGTCACCGCCTGGCAGCCGCTGCTGGTCTTCGCTGACGGCAGCGAGCACGCGCGGCTACGAGCCGCGATCACGGACAGCCTGGGCCGCTTCCGACGTCGCGGAATCCGGGGCTACGTCGTCCGCTATACAGAGCAGCTGATCGGTGAATTCGCGGGGAGCGGCAGGGCCGATCTCGTGGCCGATTTCGCCGAGAAACTTCCGGCCCTGGTCATAGCGCGTCTCTACGGGGTCCCCGAGGGGGATGCGCTCGGAGTCGGTGCGGCCGTACGGGACATGGTCAAGGGAACGGCGACGGCTCTCGAGAGCAACACCTTCGTCGTGGGCATCTTGACGGAGCTGGTGAAGCAGAAGAAGGCCAGCCCCGGTGAGGACTTCGCCAGCTGGCTGCTGAGCCACGAGTCGGAACTCAGTGACGACGAGGTGATGGAGCACTTGCGGCACGCCCTGGTGGCCGCCATCGAGAACACCAGCAACCTGATCGCCAACACCCTGAGGATGGTCCTGACCGACCACCGCTTCCGTGCGAGCCTGTCCGGCGGTTCCATGACGCTCCCGGACGCGCTGGACCAGGTCTTTTGGGACGCCCCACCGCTCGCAAGGGTCCCGACCCGGTGGGCGACCGCTGACACCCAGATCGGAGCCCACCAGATCCGGGCCGGTGACATGGTGATACTGGACTTGGCCGCCGGGAACGTCGACCCCGAAATCCGGCCGAATCTGGCCACGCCCGTGCACGGCAACCGCTCACACCTCGCATTCAGTAGCGGGCCCCACGAATGCCCGGGCGAGGACATCGGACGCGCGATCGCGGACACGGGGATCGACACCCTGCTTGCGCGGCTGTCTGACATCCAGCTCGTCGGGCATGAAGACGAACTGCGCGTGACCACGTCTCTGATCTCCAGCCGCCTGGACAACCTTCCCGTTGCGTTCGCTCCCCGACGTGCCGGGAGCAGCAGCGACGCGGAGGCGGCCTCCAGGGACAGGACCGGCCACGCGGCCCCCGCAGACAAGCCGAGCGCGGCCGCCTCGATGCCGACCGCGGCAGTCGTCAGCAGCACAGCGCGCCGGCCCTGGTGGAGCCGCCTTCTCTCCGGCCGCCGATAGGGGCACAGCACGACGGGAAGCCCGGCCCAGGCGAGATGCGCCGTGGTCCGGGTCTCCTGCCTGTGCCGGTCACTGCCGGTCGCTGCCGGTGCGCAGGTGCTACAGGGTCCTGCCCCGGAGGAGGACCGGCAGCGCCGCGAGCCCCTGGAGCGGGATGGACCTCACGGTGGTGAGGTCGTCGGTGGCGAGTGCGAGGTGGGGGAAGCGGGAGAACAGTGCCCCGAGGGCCACTTCTGCTTCGAGCTTGGCCAGGGTCGCACCGAGGCAGTAGTGCGAGCCGTGACCGAACGCCAGGTGCTGGCGGGATGAACGGTCCAGGTCGAAGCGGTCCGCGTTCTCGTGTACCAGCGGATCACGACCGGCGGCGAAGAGCGCAGCGATGACCGGCTCCCCCTTCGCGATGCTCACTCCGCCGATCTCGACGTTCTCCGTGGCGTACCGCATGAGGGCGTAGCGAACGGGTGACGAGTGGCGCAGTCCTTCGTCGACGACGTCCGACCACGTGTGGGTGCCTGCCCGGACGGCGGCCACCTGCGACGGGTCGCTCAGGAGGCTGTGCACGGTGTTGACGATCAGGATGACGGTCGTTTCCTGCCCGGCGATCAACAGCAGGAACATCGTCTGGAGCAACTCTTCGTCACTGAGCCCCTCCTCGTCCGCGTCTCGTGCCCGAATGAGTTCGGTGGTGAGGTCGGCGCCGGGGTTGTCGCGTTTCAGGGCAATGAGTTGCGCAAGCTCGCCGGCGATCGTCATTTGAGCTGCCAGTATTCCGCCCTGGTCGGCCCCCAGCGGCTGCGGTGTCACCAACTGGTCGAACGCGTCGCGCAGCCTGGTGACCGCGGTTGCGGGTACGCCGAGAACCTCAGAGATGACCTGCACCGGAAGTTGCCACGCGAACTCTTCGCGCAGATCCACCGGAACGTCCGTGACCGCGCTCTCAAGCCGATCGAGCAGGGCGTGGGCGATTTCCTCGATATGAGGTCTCATGGCCTCGACGGAGGCGCGCCGGAAGGCGGTACTGACCAGGCCGCGCAGTCGCGCGTGAGCCTCGCCGCCCGCGTGGAGCATCCCTCCGCCCTGAACGAGCGCGCCGAGTTCCCAGTCGTCTGGTACGAGACCGTCCGCCAGAGCGGGCCAGTGGGCGGGGTCTTTGGTCAGGTGAGGGTGTCCGAGTACCTGCTTCGCGGTCATGTGGTCGAGGGCGGCCACCGCCGTCACCCCGCCGGGCAGCGATACGTTGCGGACCGGACAACCCTGCTCGAGGAGCACTGCCGCTTCGACAGCGGGGTCAGCAGCCGGGTCGAGCGGAAAGGGAATGGCATCGGGTTGTTCCACGGGTACTCCATCGATAGGTCGGCACATCACGTGACGAGATGATCCGATTGTGCCCAACGCGTCAGCAACGCCCGGCACCTTGTTCCGGACGGCGCTGCGCCCGGGCGCCCCAGCGCGGTCCGGCTGGCAAGATGGCGGCATGGAACGTGTGCTTGGAATCGGTGGGTACTTCATGCGGGCCGCCGACCCCGTGGCCCTGGGCGCGTGGTACCGCGAATGCCTGGGTCTGGACGCCGATGAGTACGGACTGTGGCAGCAGGGAGCCGGGCTGACGGTGTTCGCGACGTTCGAGTCCGAGACCGACTACTTCGGGTCCCGCGCCCAGCAGACCATGCTCAACTTCCGGGTCCGCGACCTGGATGCGATGCTCGCGCAGTTGCGGGCCAAGGGAGCGGACGTGGCTGAAGAGACGCAGGACATGGAGGGTGTCGGTCTATTCGGCTGGGTCACCGATCCCGAGGGCAATCGGGTCGAGCTGTGGCAGCCCGCCTGACCGGGTCTTGACGCCGGCGTGATCCGGCTCGCGCCCGGTGCGAAAGTGCGGGGCCGCGCGGCGGATGCTGCAATGAGAACAGAGCTGTGCCCGGCCACTGATGCGATTTCGTCGTTTGCGGAGCCCCATACCCGCATCACACCGCCGGGCCCCCGCTCCCATGCAAGGAGTGCTCATGAGCGACGACATCGAAGACATGGGCCCCGTCGACTACCTGGTCGTCGAGTTCCCCGGAAACCGGATGACGGGCGAGGCGTTCCCCCTGCTGATCGACCTGGTGGACAAGGGCCTCATCCGCATCCTCGACCTTCGCTTCGTACAGAAGGACGCCGACGGTAGGGTGACCGCCCTGGAACTCACGGGACTCGGTGACGACGCGGACTCGCTGGGACTGGCCGTTTTCGACGGCGTGTCCTCCGAACTGCTCGACCAGGACGACCTCGACGAAGCCGGCAACGCCCTCCAGCCCGGCAACGCGGCCGCGATCCTGGTCTACGAGAACCGGTGGGCCGCCCCCTTCGCCCGAGCACTGCGCGCCAGTGGTGCGCAGATGGTGGCGAGCGGCCGCATCCCCGTGCAGGCCATCCTGGCTTCCATCGACGCGGAGGAAGCCGCCGCCGGGGGGCAGCTGCCGCAGTGAGCCGGCCTCCGGCTCGGTTCCGGGGGCGGACGCGCGCGCGGGCACTCCGACGTCAGCCTCGCAGTACGAATGATCAAGGATGGTCATGGACGTGCTGTTCGCAGCGCTGTGGGGAGCGGCGGGCGCCGTCTCCCTGGTGATCGGAGCCTGGGTGGCGGTCCACCGCAGGCCGCCCAAGCGCCAGGTCGGACTGGTGATGGGATTCGGATCCGGCGCCCTGATCGCGGCGGTGGCCTATGAACTGGTCCCTCCGGGCGGGGAGCTCAGCCTGTGGGCATTCATCGCGCTTGCCGGGGGAGCTGTGGTCTTCTTCTTCGTCGACCGGGCTGCTTCGGCTTCTTCCACGGGGTCGGCCGACCGGTCGATCGTCATCGGTGCACTGCTCGACGGAGTTCCGGAATCGATGGTCCTGGGCATGGGCGTCGCGGCCGGCGGCCACGTCAGCATCGCATTCCTCGTCGCTGTCTTCCTCTCCAACATGCCCGAGAGCCTCGGCGCGACCTCAGGCATGTTGGCCTCCGGGAAAACCCCTCGCCAGGCCTACCGGACGTGGTGGTCCCTGGTCGCCGTGGCCGCGGCGAGCGCCGCTGTCGGGTACGGCATTCTGCAGCTGCTGCCCGAGGCTGACGGGCACTTCGCGGAGGCGTTCGCTGCCGGATCGGTGCTGGCGATGCTCGCCACCTCGATGATGCCCGAGGCGTACCAGCGCGGCGGCAAGGCGACGGGCCTGCTGACCGTCCTGGGCTTCGCCGTCGCCGGCATCCTGTCCGCCCTCGGATGACCAGCCCGCGCTCGTCCATCGGCTCCTGCGGCCTTTCAGGGACAGCTTGTGCGCGGGTCGTCGTGGACGAGGGCGCAGATCATCTGCTCGCCGCGGCCGTCGTTCGGGTAGGTCGTGAGCAGCTCGGCCTTGAAGTCGTTCCATTGGCGGGTGATCTCGGCGGTGGCTCCGGAAGTGGCGTGGCTGAAGTTGTCGCCGGTCTTCGAGCGGCGGGACGCGGCCGTGTCCTTGTTCAGGTCACGGTTGTGCGTGACACGGCCGGCGCAGTCTTCGGCCTTGACGCCGGTGGAATCCAAGTCGGAATAGCAGCCGGTCGTGAGGTCCACGGGTATCCGGGCGCGCGCGTCCCGGGTCCAGTCGGCGTCCTTCATGCTGCTGTAGCGGCGGATGTCGAAGAAGGGGGCGACATCGGTACGTGCCAGTCCGGGCGGGTCGGCGAGGCCGACCGGACCGGGGGCGGCCCGGTCGGACCAGTTCGAGTGCGAGTAGAAGTCCTGGAGCTGGTGCCAGCCGCGGCCGAGCTGTTCAAGGACGTCGCACTTGGCCCGGTCGGGAGTCTCCTTCCACGTGCAGTGGGAGGACAGGTCACTCTGGTCGGCCCGGACCTTGCCGTGTACGTCGACGAGGCCGTCGGCCGCCCGGACCGCGTTCCGGAAGCGGGCGACGGAGGTACGGACGCAGGCAAGGAGCTCGGTGCTGGCCTCGTCCCGGCTGCGGGGATAGTCCTCGGCGTAGCGGGGGGCGAGGTAGTCGGCGTTGTCGCAGTGCAGAGGGCCGAGGAGGAAGTATCCGCCGTGGTCATTGGCATTGATCGCCCCCTCGCGGGCGTCGGCCATCTCGAACAGGGTGGCCGGCTCCCACGGCAGGGCTGCCCGGGTGATGGTCTCGTGGTTGCCACCGGTGAAGGCGAGCGCGGGGTCGGACGGCACAGCGGCCAGGGCGATCACGAAGGCGCCCACGGCGGTCGTTCGCGTCAGGCTGGGCAGCAGGCGGTGTGACACGCGACGCTCCAGTCCTACGAGTGGTGTGGAGCCGAAGCTTCTCGGCGCCCCCCCCGGTAGCTGGGCTTGAGACGGAGACGGACGTCTCCCTCCAAGCCTAACGAACCAGCGGTGCAGATGCCGGAGGGCCAGGCTCCGTGGGTTCCGCTGCCGTGGGGCCCCACGGGCCGGGCGCTGCCCGAGCCGCCCGCTCGGGTGTCCTGCGTGGCGATCATCCGAGGGGGCCGCGAGAATGAGAGGGCCGGACAGCAGCGCCTCGGCGGGCGTGCCCGGACCGGGTGCCCGCCGCAGCGTCGCGGGACGGAGCGACAGGCCGCCGCGGGACAATGCGGGATTTCCGCCCGTGGCAGCAGGCAGCAGGTAGCAGTTGGGAACACAGGTGATCGCACATGTGCCGATGGCTCGCCTACTCGGGGACACCCATGTTGCTCGACACCATCCTGTACAAACCGGCCCACTCGTTGATCGATCAGAGCCTGCATTCCAAGCTGGGTGTGGAGACGACGAACGGCGACGGGTTCGGGATCGGCTGGTACACGGAGGACAACGAATCCCCGGCCCTCCTCAGGGACGTCGGGCCTGCCTGGAACAACCGCAACCTGCGGGAGATGGCGGACCACGTCCACTCCTCGCTGTTCTTCGCCCACATCCGGGCGTCGACCGGGACGGCGGTGCAGCAGTCGAACTGTCACCCGTTCCGTCACGGCCGCTGGATGTTCATGCACAACGGCGCCATCTCCGGTTTCCACCTGATGCGCCGGGACCTCACCCTGCTCGTCGATCCCGCGCTGTACGCCGACATCGAGGGGACCACGGACTCCGAGGTGATGTTCTTCCTGGCCCTCACCTTCGGCCTGGAACAGGACCCGCCGACCGCCATCGCCAGGATGGCGGGAGTGGTGGAGCGCGCCGGCCGCGACCACGGTGTGGAGTTCCCCCTCCAGATGACGCTCGCCATCACCGACGGCGAACGCCTCTGGGCCTTCCGCTACTCCAGCCAGCACACGTCCCGGTCGTTGTTCTACAGCAGCCGGGTGGACGCACTGCGCAAGCTGCACCCCGATGTGGCGTTCCTGCGGGACATCTCGGAGGAGACCCGCCTCGTCGTCTCCGAACCCCTCGGCGACCTGCCCGGCGCGTGGAACGAGGTTCCGGAGAGCACCTACGGCGTCGTACAGCCCGGCGCGGACGAGATGTATCCCTTCACACCGGAACCCGCATGAGGCGGCGACTGACGACTGATGCCTCAGGCCGGTGATTGCGCGTGGCTCCCCCGTCCCGGGGTGCCATCGGCGCACTACCCCCACCACGCAGGTCCACAGAGGTAACCAAGCCCCGCCCCAACCGACAGGAGACCGGCGATGAATGGCGCGATGCTCGATCTGGCAGTGGACTACCCGCTGCTGAACATGTTCTGGACCATGATGCTGTGCTTCATCTGGGTGCTGTGGTTCATGCTGCTCTTCCGCGTCATCGGCGACATCTTCCGAGACGACGAGTTGAGCGGCTGGGGAAAGGCGGGATGGACCATCTTCGTCATCCTGCTGCCCTTCCTGGGCGTGTTCGTGTACCTGATCGTCAGGGGTCGGGGGATGGGTGAACGCGAGCTGAAGAGGGCTCACCAGAACGAGCAGGCGTTCCGCTCCTACGTACGCGAGAGTGCCGGATCCACGAGCGCTGCCGAGGAACTGTCCCGGCTCGCGGAGCTCAAGAACCGCGGAGACATCACGGAATCCGAGTACGAGCAGGCCAAGGCCAAGATCCTCACCTCCTGAGACCAGGCCTCAAGGCGCGCGCAGTGAGAGCGGCACGATCGACACCTCAGCCCTCCCCGCCGACGGGGACGACGCACGGGCGGGGGGTGTAGCCATGGTGCTCGACCTGCTCCTCATCGGCTTGGCCGTCACGCTCTACCCCTTGCCGATCATGGCCTTCGTGCTGGTCGTCTCCGCACCCCGAGGGGTGCGGAAGGGACTGGCCTTCATCCTGGCCTGGCTGGCCTGCCTGGTGACCGTCATCGCGATCGTTCTGTGCCTGACCGGCGGGCAGCCACCCCCGCCCCGCTCTCCGCCCTCCATCGCGGCGCTCGGCGCCACGCTGGTCATCGGTGTGGGCCTGATCGTCTACAGCGAGCGCAGACGCCGTAGGCGCCGCCGTACCGCGACGGGCCCGGGTCTTCCAGAGCCCTCTGAGTCTGAAATGGAGCAGCCCGAGGCTTCCGGAACTTCGCTGTCCTCACGGATGGACGACGCCACGGGATGGTCCGCGGCTGCGCTGGCCGTGCTCCTGCAACCCTGGGGGATGGTCGGCGCCGCTGCCGCCACCGTCGTGCAGGCCGATCTCGCCCACGCCGCTTCCTATCTGGCTCTGATGACGTTCTGCCTCCTGGCCACATCCAGCCTGCTGGCCATGGAGCTGTACATGGTGTTCTGGCCGGAAAGGGCCCAGCTCGCCCTGACCCGCCTGCGCGAATGGCTCGAGCTCCACAAGGACCCGGCGATCGTGCTCACCTGCCTGGTCCTCGGCCTGTGGCTCGTGGGCAGGAGCCTCTACCAGCTCACCGGATGAAAGGAGACCCCCGAGAGGCGCCGGGGCGTCAGGAGCTGAGGATCCTGCTCTTCTGCTCCGCGAACTCCGCCTCGGTCAGGATTCCCTGCTCCTTCAGCACCGCGAGCTCCTTGAGCTGAGCGATCCGACTGCTCATGTCGTCGGACGGCGGCGGCTGCGCGGGAGCCGGGGGCGGGGCGGGCGCGGCTGCGGCCTGCTGCGCGTAGGCCTGGTTGTCCTGCTCGGCCCACCGGCCCGCCTGGCGCCGCGAGACCCGGTTGGAGACGGCCGTCGCCGTACCGGCGACCGCCGCGGTGCGTGCTATTCCTCGAAGAAGACCAGACACGTCGCTACTCCTCACCGACCGGGCGCAGGCCGGACAGTCCAGCTGGCGGCCCCCGGCCTTCCCTTCCAGCATGGCACCGGTGGGTGGCTTCGCGCCTCGTGGGGACCGGCCCGCACCCTCCCCGGACCGACGTGCGCGGGGGCCCCGGCGCACCCAGGCTGAGGGGAGGGGTGACAAGGAGATGAGCATGGTCAGTCCAGCCGAGAGGGCCCGAGGTGGCCGGGCCGTCCGCAAGCGGGTCAGCCGGTCCTCACACGGGGGCTGGACCGCGGCGGCGGACCGTCCCGACCCGCTCGATGTGCTGGAGCGGCAGGCTGCCGACCGGGTCGCCGAGCTCCTGCCGATCCGCTACGGGCGGATGGCCGCCTCCCCGTTCGCGTTCCTGCGGGGCGCCGCCGCGGTGATGGCCGCGGACCTGGCGGCCCAGCCCGGCACGGGCCTGACCGTTCAGCTCTGCGGCGACGCCCACCTGCTGAACTTCGGCCTCTTCGCCTCACCGGAGCGGGCGCTGCTGTTCGACCTCAACGACTTCGACGAAACCCTGCCCGGGCCCTTCGAATGGGACGTCAAGCGGCTCGCCGCCAGCGCGGCCGTGGCCGCCCGGGAAGTCGGCCACGGCGACGACCGAGCGTGGCAGTCCGCGCTCGCCGCCGCTCGGGCCTACCGGTTGTCCATGCGACGCCTGGCCGAGCAGGGTGAACTCGCCGTCTGGTACCAGCGGTTCGACACGGCCGAGGTGCTCCCTCTGATCCGGGAGAGCAAGCTGCGAAGCCGGGTCGAGGCGAGTCTGGCGCGGGCCCGACGGCGGACCAGCCTCCAGGCACTCGCCAAGCTCACCGAGACACGGGAAGGCCGCCGGCACATCATCCACGACCCGCCCCTGCTCGAGCGCCTCACCGCACCCGACAGTCAGGCCGTCGGCGAGATCTTCAGCGAATACCGCAGCACGCTCCCCGAAGAGCGGCGCCTCCTGCTCGACCGCTACCGCTTCGTCGAAGCGGCACGGAAGGCCGTCGGCGTCGGGAGCGTCGGCACCCGCTGCTTCATCGTCCTGCTGACGGGCAGGGACGAGCAGGACCCGCTCTTCCTCCAGATCAAGGAGGCCGGCCGCTCGGTGCTGGAAGACCATCTCCCCGCCGACAGCCACGGCCACCACGGCCACCGGGTGGTCGCGGGACAAAAACTCCTCCAGGCAGCCGGAGACATCTTCCTCGGCTGGACGAGCGGACCGGCCGGGCGCGACTTCTACGCCCGACAACTGCACGACATGAAGGGGTCCGCCGTCGTGGAGACCATGACCCCGGACATGCTCCGCCAGTACGCCGCACTGTGCGGCACAGCCCTCGCCCGTGCCCACGCCCGCTCCGGCGACCGCATCGCCATCGCCGGGTACCTCGGCAACGCCGACACCTTCGACCGCGCCGTCGCCGACTTCGCCGTCCACTACGCGGACCAGACTGCTCAGGACCATGCCCTGCTCACCGCCGCCGTCTCCGACGGAGCCATCGCCGCCACCCACGGCATCTGAGCAGCAGGCATCCCTCCACGTGACAGCGGAGGAAAGAGTCTTTCCTCCTGGGGGACGGGGCTTTCGTCCCTGCCCGCACCGTTCGTGGATCACCCACGATGAACAGCATGACGTTGATGCAGCGCACGAAGCCGACGTGGCCGTGAAGTCCCCGGACACCGCGAAGCCCCCGCGGCAGCGGCCCGTCGTGGTCGCCGTGGACGGCGCCCCACACAGCCTCCCCGCATTGGACTGGGCGGCGAAAACGGCTCGGCGACGGGGCGCCGAGCTGCTCGTCGTCCATGTCCGGCCCGATTACGCGCCCCTCGGTTCGCTCCGTACGCTGCCTGCCGGCGCTCCGGGCCACCGGGACGCCGTCCTGGCCGAGGTTCAGAGCGTCCTGAGGGAGCGCGAGGGACTGCCACCCGTGCGGTACGCCTCCTCGGCCGGCGTGGTGGCGCACACGCTGGTCGCGCTCGGGGAACATGCCCAGGTGCTGGTGCTCGGCTCACGTCGGCGCGGAGGACTCGCGAGCCTGCTGCTCGGCTCGACCAGCCTCGCGTGTGTGGCGGAGGCGGCGTGCCCGGTGGTCGTGGTGCCGCCGGGCCTGCGCACCGGAACCGGTCCGGCCCGCGACGGGCGGGAACGGGTGGTCCTGGGACTCCACCCCGAGCTCACCCCTCAGGCGGCGATCGACTTCGCCTTCCTGGAGGCCCGCGGACGCGGTACGGCGCTGGAGGTGGTCTCGGCGGCAACGTCACGGAGGGCCGCCGCCGCCGAGGAGGCCCAGGGGCACCGACTCCACGCCTTCAGCGGCGGCGACTACCGGGACGTGGAGGTCGAACCCGTAGTGGTCGCGGGCGCCCCGGGGGCGCGGCTGGCGACGGGGTCGAGTACCGCCGACCTGGTCGTGGTCGGGCGGCCTCGACGACGGCTTCGCACCGGCAGCTGGCCATTCAGCTCGGTCGCCAACTCGGTGGTCATGCGCGCCCGTTGCCCCGTCGCTGTGGTGCCACGGGGTGACGGCGAAGCACGCTGAGCCTGCCCTGCGAAGGAGATGCGCGAGATGCGCGAG
>NZ_JBHWVM010000042.1:0-63336 GCF_042736805.1 Streptomyces sp. NPDC060031 | reverse complement strand
GCTAAGCCTTTCAGCGCCGATGGTACTGCAGGGGGGACCCTGTGGGAGAGTAGGACGCCGCCGAACAATCATTGTGGGAAAGCCCCGCACCTTTATGGTGCGGGGCTTTTCTGCGTTCTGGACCAGGTGCAATGGGCCGGGTGGGGGAGGTGCGGCCCTTCAGGTGTCCTGCGGATGCCCGGCATGGGGTCCGGATGGATTCGCACTGACGACTCGTAGGGTTGGCGCATGGGCTATGACCTCGTCATCTTCGACAACGACGGCGTGCTGGTGGACAGCGAGCCGCTCGCCAACAGCATCCTCGCCGGCTACCTGACCGAGCTGGGGCATCCGACCTCGTACGAGGAGTCGCTGAGCGACTACATGGGCGCCGCCGTGCACCGGGTGCACGATCTCGTGCTGGAGCGGACCGGGCAGCCGCTGCCGGGCGACTTCGACGAGAACCTGTACGCGCGCACCTTCGCCGCCTTCGAACGGGAACTGAAGCCCGTTCCGGGCGTCGAGGGGGTGCTGGGCGCGCTGATCGAGAGCGGGGTGTCGTACTGCCTCGCCTCCTCCGGGAGTCATGAGCGGATCCGGGTGGGCCACCGGGCGGCCGGGCTCGACGAGTGGTTCGAGGAGGAGTGGATCTTCAGCGCGGACGACGTCGGGAAGGGGAAGCCCGCCCCGGACCTGTTCCTGCACGCGGCGCGTTCCATGGGCGTGGAGCCGGCCCGTTGCGTGGTCATCGAGGACAGCCCGCTCGGGGTGCGGGCCGCGGCCGCCGCCGGGATGGACGTGTACGCGTTCACCGGGATGCTGCCCGCCGACCGGCTGCCCGGGGCCACCGGGTACTTCGGGGACATGGGGCAGCTCCTCGGGCTGCTCGGAATCCAGGGCTGAGGCGAGGCCCCGGACGCGGGCGGCCCGATTGATATGTGATCTCTCTACCCACCGGTAGCCCCGGGGCCTACGCTGTGCCGCCATGACAGCAGACGTGCGGCTGCGCCGCGGGCGTGGGGCCTTGGGGTTCAGCTTCTTCGTGCAGGGCGTGACCTTCGCCCTCCTCGTGACGCGGATCCCCGCCATCCAGGACCGGTACGGGATATCCGACGGGCTGCTGCCCGCCTTCCTCGCCGCCGTGCCGATCCTCGCCGGGGTGTCGAGCGTCGCGACCGAGCACCTGGTGAAGCGGGTGCCGCCCAGTGTGGTGCTGCGGTGGGCGCAGCCCCTGGTGCTGCTCGCGCTGCTCGGCGCCGGCGCCGGGACGGACCTGTGGCACGTGGCCCTGGCGCTCGGTGCGTTCGGGCTGTCGGTGGGTGCGCTGGACGCCTCCATGAACATGCTCGGGGTGAGTCTGCAGGGGGCGTACGGGCGCAGCATCATGCTCGGGTTCCACGCCTCGTACAGCCTGGGCGGGATCCTGGGGGCCTCGGCCGCGTGGGCGGGGGTGCACTGGCACCTGGCGCTGTTCGCGTCCTACCTCCCGGCCGTGGTCGTGCTGCTGCCGGCGGCGGTGGTCGTGGGCCGCTTCTACGTCGACCGCGGTGCGGCGGCGCACGAGAGCGACGGGACGGGGCTGGGCGTCGGCGGGTTCAAGCTGCTGCTGCCGCTGTGCCTGGTGATGGCGTGTGCGTACATCGGGGACTCGACGGTGGGGAACTGGAGTGCCAAGTACCTCCAGGACGTGCTGGGGAGCTCCGAGCAGCTCGCGACGGTCCCGTACAACGTGTACATGGTGACGACGCTCCTCGGGCGGGCCGTCGGCGACCTGGGGGTGCGGCGCTTCGGGGCCGTGGCCGTGGTGCGGACGGGCACGGTGGTGGCCGCCGGCGGGTTCGCGGTGGTGGCCGTGGCGTCGGGTCCGTGGGTGGGGATGCTCGGGTTCACGATGCTGGGGATCGGGCTGTGCGTGATCGTGCCGCAGACCTTCGCGGCGGCCGGACGGCTGTTCCCGGGGGCGTCGGACACCGCCGTGGCCCGGCTGAACATCTTCAACTACGTCGGTTTCCTGATCGGGGCCCCGCTCGTCGGGGGGATCGGGGACGCGTGGAGCTACCGGGGGGCGATGTTCGTGCCGATGGCCCTGGTGCTGGTGACACTGTTCTACGCCCGCTCGTTCGGCTCGGACGGGGCCCGATACGGTGTCCGGCATGAGCGGCCGCGGGTTGTTGATGTGGGACGAGGCGGTAACGAAGTATGACTTCGGGCCCAGCCATCCGATGGATCCGGTGCGCCTGGCGCTGACCATGGGCCTGGTACGGGCCTTCGGGCTCGACCGGGCGCTGGAGGTACGGGCCGGCAAGCCGGCCGGGGACTCGACGCTGCGGCTGGTCCACCGGGCGGATTACGTCGCCGCCGTGCGCGAGGTGTCGGCCGACCCCGGGGTGGCCGACGGCTCGTACGGGCTGGGGACGACGGACGATCCGGCGTTCCACGGGATGCACGAGGCGTCCGCGCTGATCGCCGGGCAGTCGGTGGCCGGGGCCGAGGCCGTCTGGCGCGGGGAGGCCGGGCACGCGGTGAACTTCGCCGGCGGGCTGCACCACGCGATGCCGGGCGGGGCGGCCGGGTTCTGCGTGTACAACGACGCGGCGCTGGCGATCGCGCGGCTGCTGGAGCTCGGGGCCGAGCGGGTGGCGTACGTGGATGTGGACGTGCACCACGGGGACGGGGTGCAGGCGGCCTTCTGGGACGACCCCAGGGTGCTGACCGTGTCGGTCCACGAGCACCCGCGGACGCTGTTCCCGCAGACGGGCTGGCCCGAGGAGACGGGCGGGGCGGCCGCCGAGGGGTCCGCGGTGAACGTGGCGCTGCCCGCCGGGACCGGGGACGAGGGCTGGCTCCGGGCCTTCCAGGCGACCGTGCCCGAGCTGCTGGCGGACTTCCGGCCCCAGGTGCTGGTGACCCAGCACGGGGCCGATACGCACTTCGAGGACCCGCTGGCGCACCTGGCGGTGTCGCTGGACGCCCAGCGGGCGGTCCAGGAGGCCTGTCACGGCCTCGCGCACGAGTACGCGGACGGGCGGTGGCTGGCGCTGGGCGGCGGCGGGTACGCGGTCGTGGACGTCGTACCGCGGTCGTGGACGCATCTGGTGGCCATCGCCGGGCACGCGCCGATCGATCCGCAGACGGCGGTCCCGGCGTCGTGGCGGGACGAGGTGTACGCGCGGACCCGGGAGTCGGCGCCGCGGCGGATGACGGACGGGCGGGTGCCGGTCTGGCGGGACTGGGAGGCCGGTTACGATCCGGCGGACCGTATCGATCAGGCCGTTCTGGCCACCCGGCGGGCGGTGTTCCCGCTGCGCGGAATGCTCACATAGCCGCCTTCTGTTACGCCAACTGTGGGGCGGTTCCTCGTAATTGATGAACCGCCAGGTCGGGTGCGGCAGCATCGGAGGGTGTTGAGCACCGCCGCACTGCGTGCGCATCTGCTGGCCGCCCGGTTGGCCGGGCCCGTCGCGACCTCCAGGGAGGAGAGCCTGCGCAGCTACCGGCTGTTCGCGGCGCGCGATCCGCGGGTGCTGCTGGGGCTGGACCCGGAGTGGGCGTGGGGCGAGCGGGACCTGCTGCGGCTGATGGCGGACAAGTGCGGGGTCTCGGCCGACCCGGCGCACGTCAGCGGGCCGGACGTGATCGATCCGGAGCTGACGGTGGCGGGGCTGGAGGCTTTCGCGGGGCGGCTGCGCGCGGCGGCGCGGGCGCGGGCCCCGGTGCTGTTCGGGACCGGTCATCCGCACCGGCTCCTGGGGTTCTACGCCGGTTTGGCGCAGGCGCTGTCGGCGGCGGGATGTCTTGTTCTCACTCCGGCGCAGGGGGTCGCCGTGGACGTGCAGACCCGGTTCGGCGTACGCCCGTACCGCATCGATTACGTACGGGGAGTCGCACTGGTGCGGGAAGGCGGCGCGCGCCCGCCCGGGAGTGCGACCGGCGCGCACACCCATTCTCCGCTGCCGGTTCGGATCGCCCTGGCTGCGCTCGCGGAGGCCGGCGGGCCGCTGCCGGAGCTGGTGGTGGGGGACCACGGGTGGGTCTGCGGTGCAGGTCAGCTCGGTGTGGAGGCGATCGGGCTGGCGGATACGGATGATCCGGCGCTGTTCGTCGGGGAGGCCGAGGGGCGGGTCTCGGTGGCGGTTCCGCTTGATGACGCGGTGCGCTCGGACTACTACAGGCCGCTCACTCGCTATGTGCTCAATCGGGCCAGTCTGCCGGGTGGGCAGGAGTGGCCGTAGCTCCTCTTCCCCACTCGTATCACACGCCCCTACTCTGGTGAGTGAGCGTGCGACGACGGGGCGTAACCGGAGGGGAAGCCGGTGCCCGTCATGCGCGGAAGGTCAAAGGTGTGTCATGGCTGCTGGCGAGAGGCCTCTCAGTGAGGTTCAGTTCCTGACCGTGGCGGAGGTCGCCTCGGTGATGCGAGTGTCGAAGATGACCGTGTACCGATTGGTGCACAACGGCCATCTGCCCGCAATCCGGGTGGGCCGGTCCTTCCGGGTCCCCGAAAATGCGGTCCACGAGTACCTGCGCGAGTCTTTTGTGGGGGTGGAGTCGGCCTGAGAACGGGCCTTCGGGGCCTGTCGGGCCCCTGCGGTACCCCTCGTGTGCACTCGGATTACAAGCTCAGAGCTCGGGCGGGTAGGCTAGGCCGACGTAGGTCGTGTGGGCCCCGACGCCCCGCACCGAATGAAGAGAAGTGAGCGAGGGTAGTCGTGGGCTCTGTTATTAAGAAGCGGCGCAAGCGGATGGCTAAGAAGAAGCACCGCAAGCTGCTCAAGCGCACCCGCGTCCAGCGCCGTAACAAGAAGTAAACGGCAGCTGTACGTGTTCTCCGCAGCCCCTCCACCATCCTGGTGGAGGGGCTGCGGTGTAGCCGGGGACCCGTTGTTCCTAACAGGGAGGCGCTGAGCTCGTGGGGAAGGTCGTGCTCGTCACCGGGGCTGCCCGGCAGCTGGGAGGCCGCTTCGTGCGCCGGATCCAGCGCGACCCGGAAGTCGAGCGGGTGATCGCGGTGGACGCGGTGACACCGCCGCACCGGCTCGGATCGGCGGAATTCATCCGTACGGACATCAGGCAGTCGGCGATCGCCCGCGTGCTCGCGGAGCACGCCGTCGACACGGTGGTCCATCTGGCGGTCACCGGGGGCAGCAGCTCGGGGGCGGGCGGAGGCTCGCACAGCACGGTCAAGGAAACCAACGTCATCGGGACGATGCAGCTCCTCGGGGCGTGCCAGAAGTCGCCGACGGTACGGCGGCTCGTGGTGAAGTCCAGTACGAGTGTGTACGGGGGGACCTCGCGGGACCCCGCCGTGTTCACCGAGACCACGCAGCCGAAGTCGCTGCCGTCGGCCGGGTTCGCGAAGGACGCCATCGAGGTCGAGGGGTACGTGCGCGGCTTCGCGCGAAGACGGCCGGACGTGGCGGTGTGCGTCCTGCGGTTCGCGAACATCCTGGGGCCCTTCGCGGACTCGGCGCTCGCCGAGTACTTCTCGATGCCGGTGATGCCGACGGTGCTGGGTTACGACCCGCGGCTCCAGTTCGTCCACGAGGACGACGTACTGGACGTGCTGCGGCTGGCGGCGCAGGAACCCAGGAGCGGGACGCTGAACAGCGGGACCTTCAACATCGCCGGTGACGGGGTGCTGCTGCTGTCGCAGTGCTCTCGGCGGCTGGGGCGCCCTACGGTGCCGCTGCTGCTGCCGGCGGTGACGTGGGTGGGATCGGCGCTGCGGGCGGTCGGGGTCACGGACTTCTCGCCCGAGCAGATCAGACTCCTCACGCACGGGCGGGTCGTGGAGACCGCGCAGATGCGGGAGGTGCTGGGGTTCGAGCCGATGTACACGACCACCGAGGCGTTCGCCGATTTCGCGCGGAGCCGGGGGACGGGGCTGCTGCCGCCGGAGCGTGCGGCGCGTGCGGTGGACCGGGTGGCGGGACTGGTGAACGCTGACGTGTCGAACGTCGAGCTGTTGAACGTAGAGCCTGCGGTTGAGGGAGCGAAGCGATAGTGGCGGACGCCAAGGTCATTCCGTTCGACGAGGACCGGTCGCGGCGGCGGCCCCGGCGGGTGCGGGTCGCTCCCGCGGTGGAGCCGGACCCGGTGCCGGCCGAGGCCGTGGTGGCCGCGGTGGAGGCCGCGCCGGAGCCGGCCGGGAGCAGCTGGGACCAGCGGGTCGCCGGCGGGCTGGCCTTCCTGCGGCGGCGGGTCACCGGGGAGTACGAGGTCGACGACTTCGGCTACGACAAGGAGCTGACCGATCAGGTCCTGATGTCGATGGTCCGGCCGCTGTACGACAAGTACTTCCGGGTCGAGGTCAAGGGCATCGAGAACATCCCGAAGGAGGGTGGTGCGCTGATCGTGGCGAACCACTCCGGGACGCTGCCGCTGGACGGCCTGATGCTGCAGGTCGCGGTGCACGACCACCACCCGGCGCAGCGGCACCTGCGGCTGCTGGCGGCGGACCTGGTCTTCATGCTGCCGGTGGTCAACGAGCTGGCGCGCAAGGCCGGGCACACGCTGGCGTGCGCGGAGGACGCGCAGCGGCTGCTGGAGGCCGGGGAGCTGGTCGGGGTGATGCCGGAGGGCTTCAAGGGGATCGGGAAGCCGTTCGGTGACCGGTACAAGCTGCAGCGGTTCGGCCGGGGCGGTTTCGTGTCGACGGCGCTGCGGGCGGGGACGCCGATCGTGCCGTGTTCGATCGTGGGGGCGGAGGAGATCTACCCGATGATCGGCAACGCGAAGACGCTCGCGCGGCTGTTGGGGATCCCGTACTTCCCGGTCACGCCGACGTTCCCGTGGCTGGGGCCGTTGGGGGCGGTGCCGTTGCCGACGAAGTGGACGATCCAGTTCGGCGAGCCGATCCCGACGGACGGGTATGCGGCGGAGGCCGCGGAGGACCCGATGCTGATGTTCAACCTGACGGATCAGGTGCGGGAGCAGATTCAGCACACGCTGTACAAGCTGCTGGTGCAGCGCAGGTCTGTCTTTTTCTGAGCGTTGGGTGCCGGGGCTCTGCTGCCCCGGACCCCGCGCCTCGAACGCCGGCGAGGCCGGATCCCAGCCACGCCGGCGTTCGCGTACGGGCTACTCCGTGTCGTCCGCCTTCAGCCCCAGGCCCGGAAGGAGGCCGGGGAGGAGGGGCGGGAGGGTGATTTCCGGCTTGGGGAGGTCCGGTGCCGTCGTGGGGGTGGTGGTGGACTGGCCGCCCGCGGGCGGGTTCAGCAGGTTGCCCGTGCCGCCCAGGAGACCGCCGCCGGGGGCCGGGGGCTTGCCGGATTCCGACGCGCTCGGGGTGGGTGCGGCGGACGGCGCGCCCGGGGCGGGGGCGGATTGCTGCTTGCCCGCCGGGGTGCTCGGCTTGGCGGGGGTTCCCGGGCTGCGGGTCTGCTCGGGTGGCTTGGGGAGCAGGCCCTGGAGCGGCGCCACGTCATCGTCTATGGCCTGGAAGACCGAGTCGACTTCGCCGCCCACATCGGTGAGCTGTACGGGGAGCTTCTGCCGGAGCCTGCCCCACGCGTCGCCCTGGGACTGGGAGAACGACGACAGTGCCGCGATCGGGCCGAGCGAGCCGTCCCGTTCGTACGCGGCCTGGAGGAGCCGGTGGCCCTCCGAGGCGTCGTGCTTCATGCCCGCCAGTGCGCGGCGGATCGCGCCCAGGGACTCGTGGTCCAGTACGCCCGTCCGGCCGCGCTCCATCAGCCTGCGGGCTTCCGACAGGCGGTTCGCGGCCTGGTCGAGGTAGAGCTCGCCCCGGTCCGAATCGTCGTCGGCCATCCCGAGCCTGATGTCCTCCATGCCCCGCTTCACGGGGTAGAGGTGGTCACCGGGCAGGGCGTCCGTGCTGGCAGCGGCCACTCCGCTGAATGCCCCTGCGGCCACACCCACGGTGAGGCCGCCCGCCGCGATGCCCTTGGACCAGCGGGAGCGGGGTCGCAATTTCCGGAGCGAGGTCGCCCGGTGGGCGCCGCGGCCGGTCCGCTGTTCGGGCACCTGAGGGTCGGCGGCGGCAACGCCTCCGGCTCTCTCCTGCATCACCTTGGCTTCCATGGCGGCAACGAGCTGGGCTCGCTGCACCACTTTGACTTCGGGGTCCAGCACCGGGCGCGGCATTCGTTCGCCGAGCACGCTCGCCAGGGCCAACAACCGGTCGTGGTCGGCAGGTGCCTCGGACTGCTCGGCCGCCGGGTCCGGTTCTGAAAGATCGGACGGGGTCCGTTCCTCCAGGGCCTGGGCGAAGGCGTTCGCCCGCCGGTGCGGAGTCACGTTCGCGATCACTGGCGGCACCTCCTCTCGTCATGACGATCGACTCCCCAAGGTGTCCGGAAGGTTGCCTTCCTTGAGCACATCCACCCTTTCGAGTGAGCGGCTTCGGGCAGGGCGTGTCCACAGGGAGCCTGCATCCCGCACAACGAGCGGCGCGGCAGTTGGGTTACGGACGAAGGATGATCGGACCACAGCGTCATCGAGGGGTCACCGGTTGTGTGGATGGAGGGATTCAGCGGGCGGCGCCGTCAGCGGGCGTCGTCCGGGAGGAGGCGGGCCAGGGTGCGGACCGCCCGGTACTGGAGCGTCTTGATGGCGCCCTCGTTCTTCCCCATGACGCGCGCCGTCTCCGCGACCGAGAGGCCCTGGAGGAAGCGCAGGGTCACGCACTCCTGCTGCTGGGGGTTGAGTTTCCGTACGGCTTCCAGCAGGGCCGCGTTGGAAAGGGACTCCAGGACGGAGTCCTCGGGGGAGCGTTCCACCTCGTTCGCGTCGAGCATTTCGCCTGTGGTCACTTCCAGGCGGAACCGGCTGGACTTGAAGTGGTCGGCGACCAGGTTGCGGGCGATCGTCACGAGCCAGGCGCCGAAGTCGCGGCCCTGCCAGGTGAAGGTGGAGATGCGGCGCAGCGCGCGCAGGAAGGTCTCGCTGGTGAGATCCTCCGCGGTCGCCTTGCCGCCGACGCGGTAGTAGATATAGCGGTAGACCGTGTCGCTGTACTGGTCGTACAGGCGGCCGAAGGCCTCGGCCTCGCCGGCCTGGGCGCGTTCGACCAGGTCCATCATGCGGGCCTGGTCGCTGTCCGCGGTGGGGCGGCGGGCGGCGGGCGCGGCGGTGCCGGCGGCGCCGGTGCTCGAACCCGAGCGACCGCGTCTGCCCACCGTCGCTCCGCCGTCGGTCAGGGCATAGCAAGGACCGGCCGGACCGTGGCCGGCAGGGACCGCGGTGGCGAAGGCGGGGACGGCGTACGCGGTGGGGACGAAGCCGCGCAGGTGGTCGAGGACCGTTGCGCGCAGCGTAGCCAGGCCCGAGGCGTCAACCCCGACAGGTGGGTACACGGGACTCCCAGAGGCAGAGCTTCCATCACGTGCAGTGCGGGACCGTTCACCTGTCGTGGCGACAGATGGCCGGTGGCATGCGTTTGAGGAGAATAACGCTTCGTACAGGCGGCGCTACACCCAGTTGCTCAAATCACCGGTTCCGACACTTCTGTTGCGTGTCGAGGGCATATTCAGTCGCAGTTGGTGATCGTTTCTTGATCGGTTGGATGCGCGGAATGGCGGCTTCCAGCGCGGCTCGCGACCGAGTCGGGCATGCCCGAGTGCCGCGCCGGGGGCGCGGGTAGGGGGGAGCGAATGCCGGTGCCCCGGCTCGGCGGGCGGGAGTCCGGGCCGGAGCCGGTGCGGGGCCCGGCGCGGGGGCCGGCGCGGCTACTTGCGGCGGCGGTGCAGGGCGATGGCGGCGGCCGCGCCGCCGGCGATGGCCCCGACTCCGGCGGCTGCCGGGACGCCGACCTTCACGGCCTTGCGGCCGGTCCGATAGTCGCGCAGCCGCCAGTCGTGGGCGCGGGCATGCTTGCGCAGTTTTGTGTCGGGATTGATCGCGTACGGATGTCCGACCAGCGACAGCATCGGGATGTCGTTGTGCGAATCGCTGTACGCGGCGCAGCGTTCGAGGTCGAAGCCCTCGGCCGCGGCCAGGGCGCGGACCGCCTCCGCCTTGGCGGGGCCGTGCAGCGGCTCGCCGACCAGGCGGCCGGTGTAGATGCCGTCCACGGACTCGGCGACGGTGCCCAGGGCGCCGGTCAGGCCGAGCCGGCGGGCGATGATCGTGGCCGTCTCGACGGGCGCCGCGGTGACCAGCCACACCTTCTGGCCGGCGTCGAGGTGGGCCTGGGCCAGGGCGCGGGTGCCCGGCCAGATCCGCTCGGCCATGTACTCGTCGTAGATCTCCTCGCCGATGGCCATGAGTTCGCAGACCTTGTGGCCCTTGACGATGGACAGCGCGCTGTCGCGGGCGTCCTGCATGTGGTCGGGGTCCTCGACGCCGGCGAGCCGGAACCAGGCCTGCTGCCAGGCGAAGCGGGCGAGTTCGCGGCGGCGGAAGAACTCGCGCTTGTAGAGGCCGCGGCCGAAGTGGAAGATCGCGGCGCCCTGCATGACGGTGTTGTCGAGGTCGAAGAAGGCGGCGGCGAGGTCGTCGCCGGCCACGGGGAACTCGACTTCCTCCTCGGCCCGCGCCGCGTCGGGCGCGGCCGGCTCCTCGGTGAAGGGCGGGGCTTCGGCCTGCGCGGTCTTGCGGGCGGCCTCGGCCGAGGCCTCGCCTGCCAGCACGCTCCGCGCGGTGGCGGAGCGCCTACGGGGGGTGAGCCATCCCAGAGCGGCCATGACGCGAGCATAGCCACTGTGTTCGGGAGTTCCCGAACCGATGGGATGCGGGGGCGTGAACTCTGCGGGGCGAGGGTGTTAAGGGCCCGGCGCGGGAGAATGGGGGCATGAGCCCTTTGCTGCGCCGTAAGGAAAAGAAGCGTCCCGACGAGCGGGTGGTCACGCTCATCGGGAAGCCGGGCTGCCATCTGTGCGATGACGCCCAGGAAGTGATCGAGAGGATCTGCGCCGAGACCGGTGCGCAATGGGAGAAGAAGGACATCTCGCAGGATGCGGAGCTCTACCGGCTCCACTGGGAGCAGATCCCCGTGGTGTTGGTGGACGGCGAACAGCACACCTTCTGGAGGGTGAACCCTGACCGGCTCAAGCGGGCATTGGGGGCCTGACCCTTCCGCCGGTTATGATCATGGGCGATTTGTGGGGTTCGGGGGCGTATCGATGAGGAGTGTGTACGGTTTTGCCCCCTTCGGGATTTGAACGGGTTCGGCGTAGTTCCGGTTCCCGCGCAGGGCGGCCGGGCTGCGTGACCCCGGTCACTTTGCTCGGACAAACCGGACACAATCTTTGTGCACGCGTTCACAAAGACATAGCCTGCTTCCGACGGGGCGGTCTTGGGACAAGTGACCGCCTGCAGCCCCGCTCATCCCGCAGGAGCATCGTGGCAACTGGCCGAACTCACCGACCGGCGACCCGCAGCCGAGGTATTCCCGAGGCCACTGTCGCCCGGCTTCCGCTGTACTTGCGCGCTCTCACCGCGCTCTCCGAGCGATCGGTGCCCACGGTGTCCTCCGAGGAGCTCGCGGCCGCCGCCGGAGTCAACTCCGCGAAGCTGCGCAAGGACTTCTCGTACCTCGGCTCCTACGGGACGCGCGGCGTCGGCTACGACGTCGAATACCTCGTCTACCAGATCTCCCGCGAGCTCGGGCTGACCCAGGACTGGCCCGTCGTCATCGTCGGCATCGGCAACCTCGGCGCCGCCCTGGCCAACTACGGCGGCTTCGCGTCCCGCGGCTTCCGGGTCGCGGCGCTCATCGACGCCGACCCGGCGATGGCCGGCAAGCCGGTCGCCGGCATGCCCGTGCGGCACACCGATGAGCTGGAGAAGATCATCGAGGAGAACGGCGTCTCGATCGGCGTCATCGCGACGCCGGCCGGGGCCGCCCAGCAGGTCAGCGAGCGGCTGATCGCCGCCGGCGTCACCTCCATCCTGAACTTCGCCCCGACCGTGCTGTCCGTGCCCGAGGGCGTCGACGTGCGCAAGGTCGACCTGTCGATCGAGCTCCAGATCCTCGCCTTCCACGAGCAGCGCAAGGCCGGGGAGGAAGCCGCCGCGGCCGCCTCCGCCAGTGGCTTCGACGAGGGTTCCGACTCCGGCGCGGGTGCGGCTCCGGCCGCCGCCGTGGTGCCGCCCGCCGGGCGGGCCACCGCCGTCGCACGCAAGGGCAACCCCGAGGGTGACGTCCCGGCGGTGATGCCGGCATGAGTCTGCTCGTCGTAGGGCTGAGCCACCGCAGCGCGCCGGTGAGCGTGCTGGAGCGGGCCTCGCTGTCCGCCGACGCCAAGGCCAAGCTGCTGCACGACACGCTGGCCGCGGAGCCGGCGGCGGAGGCGGCGGTGCTCGCCACCTGCAACCGGATCGAGCTGTACGCCGACGTGGACAAGTTCCACGCCGGTGTCGCCGAGCTGTCGACGCTGCTCGCGCAGCACAGCGGTGTCGCGCTGGAGGAACTCACCCCTTACCTGTACGTCCACTACGAGGACCGGGCGGTGCACCACCTCTTCTCGGTGGCGTGCGGGCTGGACTCGATGGTGGTCGGCGAGGGACAGATCCTCGGGCAGATCAAGGACGCGCTGGCGCTGGGGCAGGAGCTCCACACGGCGGGCCGGCTGATCAACGACCTCTTCCAGCAGGCGCTGCGGGTCGGCAAGCGGGCGCACTCCGAGACCGGGATCGACCGGGCGGGGCAGTCGCTGGTGACGTTCGGGCTGGAGCAGCTGGCCGGGGCGGCCGTGCCGGTGGGGGTGTGGGCCGCGGGGAAGCGGGCGCTGGTGATCGGCGCCGGGTCGATGTCCTCGCTGGCCGCGGCGACGCTGGCGCGGGTGGGTGTGGCCGAGGTCGTGGTGGCGAACCGGACCGCCGAGCGGGCGGAGCGGTTGGCCGGGATTCTGGTTGCCTCAGGCACGGGTGTGCGGGCTTCGGCCGTGCCGATGGCTTCTGTCGCCGATGAGCTGACACGAGTCGACGTGGTCGTCTCGTGCACCGGGGCGACCGGGCTGGTGCTGACCGCCGATGACGTGCGCGCCGCCGTGTCCTGGGGCGCCGCCGATGTGCTCGCGCACGCGGGGCTGAAGGATCGGGGCTCCGCCCCGGATCCCGCGCCTCAAACGCCGGCGGGGCTGGATCTGGCTCAGGCCGGACTGGATTTGGCTGCGGCCGGGCTGGATCCGGATGTTGTGGCGCGGCTGGCCGCTGCTGCTCGGGACGGAGGCCGGTTGGCCGATGCCGGGGCCGCTCGGACGCTTACCGCCGAGCCCGACGGGTGTCCCGTGGGGCCGGAGGGGCGGGTCGCGCTGACCGGGGTGGACGCCAACTCGCTCGAACTGCACGGGACGTGGGCCGATCAGGGCGAGGCCGCCGCGCAGCGGCAGCCTCGGAAGACGGTGCGGAGCCAGGACGGTTCGCCCGTACGGCTCGCGCTGCTGGACCTGGCCATGCCCCGGGACATCGACGCCGCCGTGCACCGGGTCCCGGGCGTGCGGCTCGTCGACATCGAGTCGCTCGCCGAGGCGTCCGCGGACGCGCCGATGGCCGCCGACGTCGACGCCGTGCGCGGCATAGTCGCCGGCGAGGTGGCCGCCTTCGGGGCCGCCCAGCGGGCCGCGCACATCACGCCCACCGTGGTCGCCCTGCGCGCCATGGCCGCCGAGGTCGTCGCCATGGAAGTGGCGCGGCTGGACGGACGGGTCCCCGACCTCGACGAGCGGCAGCGGTCCGAGGTCACTCAGACCGTCCGGCGCGTCGTCGACAAGCTCCTCCACGCGCCGACCGTGCGCGTCAAGCAGCTCGCGAGCGAGCCCGGCGGCGCCGGGTACGCGGAGGCGCTGCGCGAACTCTTCGATCTCGACCCGCAGACGGTGGCTTCCGTCAGCCGGGCCGACGAGGCTGACAAGAACCACGACTCAGGACGGGCATCATGAATCCACGTCTCGACCAGCCACTGCGGCTCGGCACGCGGCGCAGCAAGCTGGCCATGTCCCAGTCCGGGCATGTCGCCGAGGCGGTACGGGCGGTCACCGGCCGGTCCGTCGAGCTCGTGGAGATCACGACCTACGGTGACGTCTCGCGCGAGCACCTCGCGCAGATCGGCGGCACCGGGGTCTTCGTGACCGCGCTGCGCGACGCCCTGGTGCGCGGCGAGGTCGACTTCGCCGTGCACTCGCTGAAGGACCTGCCGACCACGCAGCCGGACGACCTCGTGATCGCGGCCATGCCGCAGCGCGAGGACGCCCGGGACGCGCTCGTCGCGCGCGACGGCCTGACCTTCGAGCAGCTGCCCGACGGAGCCCGGATCGGTACCGGTTCGCCGCGCCGCACGGCCCAGCTGCACGCCTACGCCAAAACCCTCGGCAAGGTCATCGAGACCGTCGCCATCCGCGGCAACGTCGACACCCGGATCGGCTTCGTGCGGGCCGGCGAGCTCGACGCCGTCGTCCTGGCCGCCGCCGGTCTGAACCGGATCGGCCGCGCCGACGAAGCCACCGACCTGCTCTCCGTCGACAACGTGCTGCCCGCTCCGGGCCAGGGCGCGCTCGCCGTGGAGTGCCTCGCGTCCAACGCGGACCTGATCGCCGCGCTCGGTGAACTCGACGACCCGTACACCCGGGCCGCCGTGACCGCCGAGCGTGCCCTGCTCGCCGCCCTGGAGGCCGGCTGCAGTGCCCCCGTCGGGGCGCTCGCCGACCTGCTGGCCGATGGGCAGACTGTCAATGAAATGCGCCTGCGCGGCGTCGTCGGCACGCTCGACGGCTCGACGCTGGTGCAGCTGTCCACCACCGGTCCCGTACCCCAGTCGTACGACGAGGCCATGGCTCTCGGCCGTGAACTCGCCGACGAGATGCTGGCTAAGGGTGCGGCCGGTCTGATGGGGGAGCGGTCGCTTTGAACCCCAAAAGTCCCACCACTCCCGCTTTCGCGGCCTTCGCGGCGCACGGGCACGTCACCTTCCTCGGTGCCGGCCCCGGCGACCCGGGTCTGCTGACGCTGCGTGCCGTCGAGGCGCTCGCCGCGGCGGACGTGCTGATCGCCGAGCCCGAAGTGCTCGACGTCGTACGGGCGCATGCGCGCGCGGGCGTGGACACGCCACAGCTGACGATTGCTGACGAAGTGTCAGCAGCCGCCGGTGTACCGGTGATCCGGGACGCCGCCAATCTTGTCATGGAAGCGGCACGTTCCGGCAGGCGGGTCGTGCGTGCCGTCACGGGCGACCCCGGGCTCGACGGGAGCGCGGCCGAGGAGATGCTCGTCTGCGCCGCCGAGGGCATCCCCTTCGAGGTGGTTCCGGGCATCCCGACCGCCGTCGGCGTCCCGGCGTACGCGGGTGTCCCGCTGCGCGGCAAGCGGGGCGACGACAACGGCGTGCGGTTCGTGGACGCCAAGAGCGCCTCCGCGCGCTGCTGGACCGAGGTCGGCGCCAGCGACGGCATCCTCGTCGTCTCCGCGACGCTGGAGACGGTCTCGGCCGCCGCCGCCGAGCTGGTGAGCGCCGGGCGCAAGCCCGACACCCCGCTGACCGTGACCGTGGCCGGTACCACGACCCGCCAGCGCACCTGGAGCGCGACCCTGGGCACCATCGCCCAGGTGTTCAAGCAGGGCAAGGTGCTCCCGTCGCCCGAGGGCGCCCGGCCGGTCATAGCCGTGGTCGGTGAGCACGGCGCCGCCGCGCGGCGCGAGGAGCTGGCCTGGTTCGAGTCGAAGCCGCTGTTCGGCTGGCGGGTCCTCGTACCGCGTACCAAGGAGCAGTCCGCCTCGCTCTCCGACCAACTGCGTTCGTACGGCGCCGTGCCCCACGAGGTGCCGACCATCGCCGTGGAGCCGCCGCGCACCCCGCAGCAGATGGAGCGGGCCGTCAAGGGGCTCGTCACCGGGCGCTACGAGTGGATCGCCTTCACCTCGGTCAATGCCGTGAAGGCCGTCCGGGAGAAGTTCGAGGAGTACGGGCTCGACGCCCGCGCCTTCGCCGGGATCAAGGTCGCCGCCGTCGGCGAGCAGACCGCCGCGGCGCTGGTGGAGTTCGGCGTGAAGCCGGACCTGGTGCCCAGCGGCGAGCAGTCCGCGGCCGGGCTGCTGGAGGACTGGCCGCCGTACGACCCGGTCTTCGACCCGATCGACCGCGTCTTCCTGCCGCGCGCCGACATCGCGACCGAGACGCTGGTCGCGGGCCTGATCGAGCTCGGGTGGGAGGTCGACGACGTCACCGCCTACCGGACCGTGCGCGCGTCGCCGCCGCCGGCGGACACGCGTGAGGCGATCAAGGGCGGCGGTTTCGACGCCGTGCTCTTCACGTCCTCCTCGACCGTGCGCAACCTCGTCGGCATCGCCGGCAAGCCGCACAACGTCACCGTCATCGCGTGCATCGGGCCGGCGACGGCCAAGACCGCGGAGGAGCACGGGCTGCGCGTGGACGTGCTCTCGCCGGAGCCGTCGGTGTCGAAGCTGGCGGAGGCCCTGGCCGAGTACGGTGCCGCGCGCCGCGACGCGGCCAAGGAGGCCGGCGAGTCGGTGTACCGCCCGAGCGAGCGGCGGCCGGGGGCGCGCAGGCGCCGTACCACCTAGCGGTGGGCCTAGCGGTGGGCTGAGCGGGAACGGGCCGGGCGGCCGCGGGGCTCCGCGCCGGACCCCGCTCCTCGAACTGGAACGCCGGAGGGGCTGAATTTTCCAGCCCCTCCGGCGTTCTAGGCTGGGTGCGACTGTTCTCGGCTCGGAGAGGCGACTGAAGATGAGCGCGTACGGATCCTTCCCCGGCTCGCGGCCCCGGCGGCTGCGCACCACCCCGGCGATGCGGCGGATGGTCGCGGAGTACCGGCTGCACCCCTCCGACCTGATCCTTCCGGCGTTCGTGCGGGAGGGCATCAGCGAGCCGCTCGCGATCTCGGCCATGCCGGGCGTGGTCCAGCACACCCGTGACACGCTGCGCAAGGCCGCCGTGGAAGCGGTCGAGGCGGGCGTCAGCGGGATCATGCTGTTCGGTGTCCCGGCCGACGAGAACAAGGACGCGCTGGGCACGGCGGGCACCGAGCCGGACGGGATCCTCCAGCTCGCGATCCGCGACGTGAGGTCCGAGGTCGGCGACGACCTGGTGATCATGTCCGACCTCTGTCTGGACGAGTACACCGACCACGGCCACTGCGGGGTCCTGGACGAGCACGGGCGCGTCGACAACGACGCGACCCTGGAACGGTACGCCGAGATGGCGCAGGTCCAGGCCGACGCGGGCGTCCACGTGGTCGGCCCCAGCGGGATGATGGACGGCCAGGTCGGCGTGATCCGCGACGCGCTGGACGAGACCGGGCACGAGGACGTCTCGATCCTCGCCTACACCGCGAAGTACTCCTCCGCCTTCTACGGCCCCTTCCGCGAGGCCGTCGCCTCCTCGCTCCAGGGCGACCGCAAGACGTACCAGCAGGACCCGGCGAACGCCCGGGAGTCCCTGCGGGAGCTGGCCCTCGACCTGGAGGAGGGCGCCGACATGGTGATGGTCAAGCCGGCCGGCCCCTACCTCGACATCCTCCACCGGGTCGCGCAGGCCGTGGACGTGCCGGTGGCCGCTTACCAGATCAGCGGCGAGTACGCGATGATCGAGGCGGCCGCGGAGAAGGGCTGGATCGAGCGCGACCGGGCCATCCTGGAGACGCTGCTCGGCATCAAGCGGGCGGGCGCCGACACGATCCTGACGTACTGGGCGACCGAGGTCGCGGGCTGGCTGCGCACGCAGCGCTGACCGCCGCCGGGTAAGGCAAACACGTACGGGGGAGTACGCCGGCTCGCTTACGCTGACGCAATGGTGAAGCAGCAGCGTGGCGAGGCCACCGTCGAGCAGCTCCTGACCGCCGCACTGCGGGTGTACGCCGAGTCGGGCCAGCAGGGATTCACCGTCAACTCCGTCACGGCGGCCAGCGGTGTGAGCCTGGGCAGCCTGTACCACCACTTCGGGAGTTTCGACGGGCTCGCCGCCGCGCTGTACATCCGGTGCATGGGCCGGCTCTTCGACGGGATGATGGCCGCGCTGGAGCGCTCCCGGACGGCTCGGACCGGCGTACTGGCCCTGGTGCAGGCCTACTTGGACTTCACTCGGGAGAACCAGGACGCCGCGCTGTTCCTGCACGCCTCCGCGTACTCCGGCTACCTGGCCGTGCACGAGGCCGAGATCCGGGCGGTCAAGGAGGAGAAGCTCGCGCCGATGGCGGTGTGGATGTGGACCCGGATGGAGAAGGGCGAGATCCGGCCGCTTCCGGGACCGGTGGTGGAGGTGCTGGTCATCGGGCCGCCGTGCGAGGCCGCGCGGCGCTGGCTGTCCAACACCTACGATCTCGACCTGGACGAGGTCGCGAAGGTCCTGCCGGACGCCGTCTGGAGATCCCTGAGGCCGGAGTGATGTCCGGCCGAGACGGCCCGGTTCTAAAATTGCACTCTAGAAATGCCTCCCCAACCCGGGCTGGGCGCGCCACACTTGGCAGCGCTGGATGCGCCGTGTACGCCCACGGGGCCGCCGCCCTTCCGGGGTCCCGCAGGGGAGGGCCCGGGAAGGCTGCCGGTGGGGTTTGCGGGAGCGGGGGGTACGGGCGCACCCTGGAGGCAGGGTGACCCCCTGGAGGTGATGCACCATGTCCACGCTCGTCGGGTGGCATGCGGAGATCGAATTCACCGAGGAAGGCCACCGCACCAGTGCGGCGGCCATGGTCAGACTCGGGGACGGCTCCGAGATCAGGGCGCACGGCTACGCCATGCGTCATCCGTCCGACCCGGAGCAGCTACGGGTCGGCGAAGAGATCGCCGGCGCGCGAGCGCTGATGGATCTCGCGTCCCAGATGTTGCAGAAGGCCCACACCGAGATCGACGCGGCAACGGGCCGCCACTCCTATCCGCTGACCCATTGAGCGAGCCCCGCCCAGGCGGCGGGGCTCAGGTCGAGCACGGGCCCGTGCGGGACCTTCGAGTCCCGCACGTGGATCGTTTCGCTGCCGCTGTGCCGCGCGGGGAGGGCCACCTCGAGGCACTGGGATCCCTCATCGGCGCTGTAGCTGGACTTGAACCACACCGGTACGGCGGAGGGGGTGGTCATCGCTCTCCTAGCAAACGGTCCAACAGAGTCCGTGTCTCGTCGATGTTGAGGGCCTGGGTCCGCAGCATCGCATACCTCTGGGCGAGGATGCTGACGTCGTCGGGACCGGAGATGATGTTGCTGCAACGCTGGCCCTCGGTGTAGGCGACGTACTGGTGCTGGGCTGTCTCCAGCACGGTGAAGGAGCCTCCCCGGCCCGCGTGGTGGGACGTCCCAGCGGGCAGCACTTGGAATGTGACGTGGGGGAGCCGGGTGCAGGCAAGCAGATGCCTTAGCTGCTCCTTGTAGACCTCGTTTCCACCGAGCCGATCCCGAAGCGCCGGCTCCCATACAACGAAGCTGAGACTCGGCGGCACCTCGCGCCGCAGGATTTCCATCCGGTCCAACCGGTCGCCGGTCAGGCGACCAATCGTCTCCTCGGAGTACGCGGGTACACGGCTGGCGAAGAGCGCGCGCATGTAGCCCTCGGTCTGAAGCAAGCCGGGGATCACCGTGCACTCGAACCAGGAGAAGGTGATCGCCGTACGCTCAAGGTCCATGTACGCCTCGGACCACGGTGGCGACGGGTCTCTGTCAGGCATCTCATTGGCGGCCACGGTCAACAGGCCCGGCAGGCCGAGGTGGAAATCCATCAGCTCGGCTACGTTCGGCATCAGGGCCCGTCGGCCCTGTTCGATGGAGGCGATCGTCTCCTCGTCGAGGTTGACCAGCTCGCCGAGCTGCCTCTGGGTCAGGTTCTTGGCGATCCGGGCGGCGGCCACCTGGCGGCCCACCATCTTCATGGTGGTCGCGTTCGGCCTTGGTCGCTTCTTCGGTGGCATGACTGCGAACTCCCCACACCTGCACGCGAAATACCCCAGGCGGACCCGTACTCAGTGGTGAGTACGGGTCGGCGCTGAGGACCACGCTAGTCACTCCGCGCCACGATGGGCCGGTGAATCTCCATACTCAACCGGCACTTCTGCGGGATCAGTTCTTCCTGCGGTCACGCCAAACCGTGAGCTCAGCGCGACAGTTCACACGTGACACCTTGCACGCGTGGGGGGTGGTGGCCCGGCGGGACGACATGTTGCTCTGCGTGAGCGAGCTGGCCACCAATGCCCTGCTGCACGGGGTCCCGCCCGGGCGGGGGTACCTGCTGCGGCTGCTGACCTTCGACGCCACCGTGCGGATCGAGGTCCACGACAGTGGCCCCGGCGCCCCACGGGTCGGCGGCCGGCCGGGCGGTGAGTCCACCACCGGCCGGGGGCTCATGCTCGTGGCGGCCCTGGCGGACGAGTGGGGCGTGCTCACACGCCACCCGGGCAAGGTCGTCTGGTGCGAGTTCCGCTAGGCGGGCCGGACCGCCCGGCCGAGGCCGTGGAGGCCTTCGACCGGGCGGCGGCCCTGCTCGACGCGGTCGGCGACTCGGGAGGGTCAGGCGGGCTGCTCCGGGGCCGAGGCCGTGATGACGGAGAAGCCGCCGCCCTGGGGGTCGGCGAGGACGGCCATCCGGCCGGCCGCCATGTCGAAGGCGGGGGCGAGGACGCTGCCCCCGGCGCGGACGGCGGCGGCCTGGACGTCGTCGACGCTGTCGACGTGGAAGTACGGCATCCAGTGCGCGGGGACCCCGGGCGGCAGCTTGGAGAGGTCCATCATCCCGCCGACCGCGCGACCGGCGACCTTGAACTCCACGTAGCCCTCGGCGTCCGGCATCTGGGAGGCGGCCGTGGTGACCGGCAGCACGGCGGAGTAGAACGCCGCCGCGGCCGGGATGTCGCCCGTGGTCAGCTCGTTCCAGATGAGGGCGCCGTGCTCGTTGACGATGCCCGCGCCGTCGAAGGTGCCGGCCTGCCACAGGCCCACCGCGGCACCGGTGGGGTCGGTGATCACGGCCATTCTGCCGAGGTCCATGACGTCCATCGCGGGCATCATGACCGCGCCCCCGGCGTCGGTGACCGCCTTGAGGGTGGAGTCGAGGGAGTCGGTGGCCAGGTACGTGGTCCACACGGTCGGGGGCATCGGGTCGGGGGTGGTGCCGTCCGGGTTCATCGCCTTCATGATCCCGGCGACCGGCTTGCCCTTGAGGGTGCAGACCGAGTACCCGCCCTGTTCGGCCGGGCCGATCTCGCCCTGCCAGCCGAACAGGTCGCCGTAGAAGTCGAGGGCCGCCTGCTGGTCGGGGACCATCAGGTCGATCCAGCACGGAGTGCCGGGCTTGTAGGGGCCGTTCATGTCGGGCACGGGGGTCTCCGATGGTGCGTGGGGGAAGGACGGGCCGTCCCCTACCCGGGCCGTACGAGCCGAACCGGGCCGTAAGGGTGACGTTAGATGCGCGTCACACCCACCGTTAGGGCCCTGCGGCAGCGTTCCGACCGAGAAGCGGACCACCAGACAGGGAGACGGTCATGGACGCAACGGTGAAGCGGTACGGGCAGCGGCAGCGGACCGCGCCCGGCCGGCGGATGACGCGGTGCCTGGCCGCGGCGGGGGCCGCCCTGGTCCTGGCCGCGGTGGCGGCCGGCCCCGCGAACGCCGTGGCCCGGCCGGACGCGACGGCGGCGGGGGCGGGGGCGACAGCGACGGCGGAGCAGCAGACCGGCCCGGGGATCCTGGCGGCACGCAGCACCCACGTGAGGCTGGTCAACCTGACGGACCGGCACTGGACGTTCGGGGAGGCCTCGCTGAGCCACGGGATCTGGAGCTCGCGCCTGCCCGAGGTGATCGCCCCGTACTCCGCGGGCGACTGGCAGTCGGAGTCGAACGGGGTCATGACCGGCACCGAGGGGCGCGCGACGTACTCGACGGCCAACGGTCCCGTGGAGGTCCGCTGGAACAACCCGTTCGTCGGCAGCAACACCTATAGCTGCCGGGTGCCGGCCGGCTACTCGTGCGAGCGGTTCGCAGGTTCCGGCGACAACGCCTCGGTGACCTTCGAGGTGCGCGGGGGCTGACGCCGCTCCCCGCGGGCCGGCGCCGGTGAGGGGGCCTCCTCATCGCTGGCCCAGCGCGCGCAGGGCCTTGCCGCGGGTGTCCAGGAGCAGCTCCCGGCGCTCGTCCGACGGTTCGTCGGAGGCGAGTTCCAAGCCCCGCCGGCACAGGGCCAGCGCCTCGTCCGGGCGCCCGGTCGCGAGGCGGTGGGCGGCCAGGTGGTAGAGGGCCAGGACCTCGGTGTGGGGGTGATCGAGGTCCTGGGCCATGCGCGCCGCCCGTTCGCGCAGCTCCCCGGCGCCCGGCAGGTCGCCCGCGCGCTCCAGCGCGATGGCCCAGTTGACCAGGGCGATGACCTGGCCGGGCGGGTCCGCGGCCCGTGAGGCCAGCTCCGGCGCCCGGCTCAGGTGCTCCAGTGCCGCGGTGTGCTGCCCGTTCTCGGTGAGGACCCAGCCGAGCAGCGAGCCCAGCCGCGACTGCGCGTCCGGGTCGCCGAGTGCGGTGGCGGCGGTGAGGGCGCGCTGGAGGACCGGCTCCCAGCCGTCGTGCACCTGGCGCACGATGAGCGGCCACAGCTGTACGGCGATGCGCCAGACCAGCTCCGGATGCCCCGCCTCGGCCGCGGCGGCGACCGCCGCGGTGAGGTTGGCCCGCTCGGTGCCCAGCCAGGCCATCGCCCCGGCGCGGTCGGCGAATGCGGGTGGCGGTCCGGGCGGGAGCACTCCGGCGGGCAGGGTGCAGCAGGGCTGGCTGCCGGGTTCGGCCGCCGCCGTGGCGGCCCGGGCGGCGGACAGGTAGTGCACCAGCAGACGTCGCAGCCCCCCGGGGTCGGCGCGGTCGGCGAAGGAACGGGCGTACAGGCGGGTCAGGTCGTGCATCAGGTACCGGTCGCTGGTCCGCTCCTCGACGAGGTGGGCGGCGGCCAGGTCCTCCAGGGCCCCGCGGGCCGCCAGTGGCGGCAGGCCGCTGAGGGCGGCCGCGGCGCCGGCGTCGAGCTCGGACCCCACGTGCAGGGCGAGCTGGCGGAAGAGCAGCGCGGCGTCCGGCGGCAGCTGCTGCACGCTCATCCGCAGTGTCGCCTCGACCCCGAGGTCCTCGCCGCACAGCAGGGACAGCCGCTGGTGTTCGTCGAGCAGACCGTCGGCCATGGCGCGCAGGGCGAGCCGGGGCCGTGCGGCGAGCCGGGCGGCGGCCAGCCGCAGGGCGAGCGGAAGGCCGTCGCACAGGACGGACAGCTCCTGCGCGGCGGCGGGCTCCGCCTCCACCCGGCCGTCACCGATGACGGTGCGCAGGACCCGTACCCCCTCGGCGGGTGCCAGGCGGCCGAGCGGCAGCAGCCGCGCGCAATCGGTGGCCACGAGCCCTTCCAGGCGGTTGCGGCTGGTGACCAGCACCGTGCAGCCGGGCGTCCCGGGCAGCAGGGGACGTACCTGGACCGAGTCGCGGGCGTTGTCGAGCAGGACGAGGGCGCGGCGGCCGGAGAGCGTCGCGCGGTACAGGTTCTCCGCGGCGCGCGCCTCCGTCGGGAGGAGCTCCTCGGGGACCCCGAAGGCTTGCAGGAAGTCGTGCAGGACACCGGTCGTCTGGGGGCCGGTGCCGTCCGGTTCCCCGGCGCGCAGGTCGGCGTAGAGGATGCCGTCGGGGAAGTCGGCGGCGTGTGCGTACGCCCAGTGGACGGCGAGCGAGGTCTTGCCGACCCCGGCGGGGCCGGTGACCACGCTGAGCGGCGCCCTGTCCGACCGCGCGGCGGCGGTGAGCCGCGCCAGGTCTTCCGTGCGGCTGACGAAACCGGCCGGCGCGCGCGGTAACAGGAAGGGCGGCGCGGGCGCCGCGGGCGGCTCAGCGGCGGCGGCCACCCGCTCGGCGGGCTGTGCGGCCGGCCGTGCCGGCGCCCTGGGCGGTGCCCCCCGGGTGGGCGCGGCGGCGGCCGGCGGCTGCGGGGGCCGGCCGCGCAGCAGCGCCAGGTACGCCTCGGACAGCGCGGCGCCCGGGTCGACGCCGAGTTCCCGGGCGAGCCGGCGCTGGGTGCGGCGGTAGAGCGCGACGGCGTCGGCCTGGCGGTCCGCGTGGTGCAGCGCGCGCACGACGGCCGCGATCAGGGACTCCCTCAGCGGGTGCCGCTCGGCGGCGGGCCGCAGCAGCGCGAGCGCCTCCGCTCCCCGGCCGCATGCGTGCAGGGCGGCGGCGAACTGCTCCAGCGCGCCCAGGTGTTCCTCCGCCAGCCGGTCGGCCGCCGCCGTCATCAGCGGGGTGTCGCCCACCCCGCCGAGCACCGGGCCGCGCCACAGGCCGAGGGCGTCGCGCAGCAGTTCCGCGGGCCGCTCGCCCGGGGGCGGGGCCGTGGACCGGCGCACCAGCTCGCGGAAGCGCCACAGGTCCGCCGAGCCGGGAGCAGCGCGCAGCGCGTACCCGCTGTCCGTGGTGACGACGTCGGTGTCCCGCTCGGCGCGCAACAGGCCGCGCAGCGCGGACACATGGCCGTACACGACGGTCCGGGCGTGCGTCGGCGGCCGGTCGTCCCACAGCGCCTCGGTGATCCGCTCGGCGCCCACGGGCGCGCCGTCCGCGAGCACGAGCAGCGCCAGCAGGGCTCTGCGCTTGGGCGGCCCGAGCGGTATCTCGGCCTGCCCCGAGAAGGCCGACACCGGCCCGAGCAAACGGAAATTCATCACGCGTCCCACCCGCCCCACGTCGTTCCTTGCCGCACCTTACGAGCCCATAGGGCCCTACTCGCGGGCGAAGAGGGATAAAGGCGCGAAATGGTCCACCATGTACGCAAACACAGCCGGGATCCGCGTTAGATCGCCGTTAGGCCGCGTCGGCAAGCTCATCGCTGCGAAGCCGGAACGAGGAACAGGAGACACACATGTCGACCAACTCGCGATTCCATACAGGTGCGCGGCGCACCGTCGTGGCGGCCATGGCCGCCGCCATGGTCCTGGCCCCGGCCGTCACGGCCGCGGCCGCGACCGGGGGCCACGCCTCGCAACAGGCCTCGGTGGGGGTGCAGTCGGCGCGCAGCACCCAGGTCAAGGTCGTCAACGAGACCACGACGACGATGTACCGCAACTTCACGTCGCTCGCGCACGGGGTGTGGGACGACGCGACGCCGCCGGAGACGATCGACAGCCTCAAGTCGGCCACCTGGGGCTCGCACTCCTCGGGGATGATGACGGGGACGGAAGGGACCGCGACGTACGCCCTCGGCAACGACGGCGAGGCGACCATCTACTGGAACAACCCGTACGCGGGCAGCAACGGCTACGGCTGCACGGTGCCCCGCGGCTACACCTGTTCGCGCACCGGCGGCGGCGGCAACAACGCGTCGGCGACGTTCACCATCGGCCGCGACGGGCAGTTCTCGGTGAACGCGGCCCGCAGCACGACGGTCAAACTGCAAAACCGCACCCCCAACACGATGGACCGCACCTCGTCGGGCCTGATCCACGGCACGTGGACCGACAACATGGTCCCGCCGGACCGCGTGTACCCGATGGGCGACGGCACCTGGCAGTCGGAGTCGAACGGCTTCATGACCGGGACGGAAGGCGCGGCGGTCTACAGCATGCTCGACGTCGGCAACGTCAGCATCGGCTGGAACAACCCGTTCTCGGGCAGCAACGGCTACTACTGCAACGTCCCGAACGGCTTCGTCTGCAAGCAGGGCGGTGGCAGCGGCAACAACGCCTCCGTCACCTTCACCGTGATGAAGGGCTGACCATGAACCGACGCATCGCAGTGGTGGCGTGCGCCGCCGCACTGACCTTCGTCGCCGCGGGTACGGCCTCGGCCGCCCCCGCCCCTGCCTCCGCCCCTGCCTCCGCCCCTGCCTCCGCCTCCATCGGCGTGCAAACGATCACGCCGGGCCAGACGTACGTCATGGCGCCCCGGGACACGCCCGACCAGTGGCTCGGCGACAACGACTGGATGGGCAGTGTCGTGTGCCAGGCCAGCCGGCTCTGGTACGGCAGCCGCCACGACAACGCCGTGTGGCAGGTGACCGGACACGGCGACGGTTCCATATCGCTGGTGAACATGGACGCGGAACAGAACCGCATGAGCCTGGCGTCGGCGGGCGGCGGGATCCGCATCGACGAGGGCAACGGCGAGCAGTTCAACTGGGACGTGATCGCCGGTCCCGGCGGGACGGTCGCCCTGCAGAACAGGCAGACGAGGCGGTTCCTGTCCGTCGTGGCCGGGACGGTCGTCGGAGCCGTCCAGGCCTACTACTGGTACATGACCAACGCACGCCCCTGAAACGACGGCGGCCCCGCCTCCCGGCAAGGGAGGCGGGGCCGGCCGCCGTGCGTCAGAGCTTCTCGGGGGTGCGGATGCCGAGGAGGGACATGCCCTTGTTGAGGGTGCGGGCGGTCAGGTCGCACAGGAACAGGCGGTTCTCGCCGACGACGAGCTCCGGCTGCGGCTTGATGACCGGGCACTCGGTGTAGAACGTCGTGAACAGCGAGGCCAGCTGGTAGAGGTACGCGGCCACCTTGTGCGGGGCGTGGTCCGCGGCCGCCTCCTCGATCAGCGCGCCGAACCCGTCCAGGTGCAGGCCCAGCGCCCGCTCGGCCGGAGCCAGCTCCAGCTCCGGGTGGGCAACCGGGGAACGGTCGCCCGCGTTGCGCAGGATGGACCGGATCCGGGCGTACGCGTACTGGAGGTACACGGACGTGTCACCGGTGAGCGAGACCATCTGGTCCAGGTCGAACTTGTAGTCGCGCGCGGCGGAGGTGGAGAGGTCCGCGTACTTGACCGCGCCGATGCCGACCTGGAGGCCGTTCTCGACGATCTCCTGCTCGGTGAGCAGGCCGCGCTCCTTGTCCTTCTCCCGGACCACGGTGGTCGCCCGCTCCACCGCCTCGTCCAGCAGGTCCACCAGCCGGACCGTCTCGCCCTCACGGGTCTTGAACGGCTTGCCGTCCTTGCCGAGCACCGTGCCGAAGGCCAGCTGGACGGCCTTGACCTCGTCGTTCAGCCAGCCGGCGCGCCGGGCCGTCTCGAAGACCATCTTGAAGTGCAGGGACTGGCGCGCGTCGACCACGTAGATCAGGGTGCTCGCGTCCAGCTTGCCGACGCGGTCCCGGATCGCCGAGAGGTCGGTCGCGGCGTAGCCGAAGCCGCCGTCCGACTTCTGCACGATCAGCGGGGTCGGGTTGCCGTCCGGGCCCTTGACGTCGTCGAAGAACACGCACAGCGCGCCGTTGGAGCGGACGGCGACGCCCGAGTCCTCCAGCAGCTTGCAGGTCTCGACCAGCATGTCGTTGTAGCCGGACTCGCCGACCACGTCCTGGTCCTGGATGTCCATGTCCAGCTTGTTGAAGACGGAGTAGAAGTAGATCTTCGACTCGTCCACGAACCGCTGCCACAGCGCGAGCGTCTCGGGCTCACCGGCCTGGAGGTCCACCACCCGGGCCCGGGCGCGCGTCTTGAACTCCTCGTCGGAGTCGAAGAGCGCGCGCGAGGCCTTGTAGAGGCGGTTCAGGTTGGACATGGCCTCCTCGCCGGAGACCTCCGCGTCCGACTTGTGGTCCAGCTCGTGCGGGTGCTCCAGCAGGTACTGGATGAGCATGCCGAACTGGGTGCCCCAGTCGCCGATGTGGTGGCGCCGGACCACCGTCTCGCCCGTGAACTCCAGGATCTCGACCATCGCGGCACCGATCACGGCGGACCGCAGGTGGCCGACGTGCATCTCCTTGGCCACGTTCGGCTGCGCGTAGTCGATCACCGTGGTGCCCGGGTTCTGGGCGAGGGGGACGCCGAGCCGGTCGTCCGCGGCACGCGCCGCCAGGGTCTCGGTGATCGCGCGGTCGGTGACGGTGATGTTGAGGAAGCCGGGGCCCGAGACCTCGATCTCCTGGATCAGGTCACCGGTCGGGATGCCCTCGACCACGGTCGCCGCCAGCTCGCGCGGGTTGGCCTTGGCCTTCTTCGCGAGCGCCAGGATGCCGTTGGCCTGGAAGTCGGCCCGGTCGCTTCGTCGCAGCAGCGGGTCGGCGCCACCGGCCTCCGGCATCGCCGCCGCGAGGGCGTCCGCGACGCGCTGATGGACGGAAGAAGCGAGGGAAGGGACCGAGGCCATGAGCTGCCGTTCCTGTGAGGTCGTGCCTGAGCGTGCACTTGGTTGTTCCGACAAGAGCCGAGTATCCCACGCGGGTGCCTTCGGTTTCACGGGAGAAAACAACCCCGGAGCTCCTTGTTCCGTCTGGGAGAATGGCAGCAGCCAGCATTCGAGATAGAAGGACGTGTCGTGGCTCAGAGCGCCCAGAGCAGCACCGAGACCGACTGGGTCTCCCGTTTCGCGGACGAGGTCATCGCCGAGGCGGAGCGCCGAGCCCCGGGCAAAACCGTCGTCGTCGCGTCCGGCCTCTCCCCCTCCGGCCCGATCCACCTGGGCAACCTCCGCGAGGTCATGACCCCGCACCTGGTCGCGGACGAGATCCGCCGCCGGGGCATCGAGGTCCGCCACCTCATCTCCTGGGACGACTACGACCGGTACCGGAAGGTCCCGGCCGGCGTCCCCGGCATCGACGAGTCGTGGGCCCAGCACATCGGCAAGCCTCTGACCTCCGTGCCCGCCCCGGCCGGTTCCGCGTACCCGAACTGGGCCGAGCACTTCAAGGCCGTCTTCGTCGAGGCGCTGGCCGAGATGGGCGTCGACTACGACCCCATCAGCCAGACCGAGCAGTACACGAGCGGCGTCTACCGCGAGCAGGTGCTGTTCGCGATGAAGCACCGCGGCGACATCGACGCCGTCCTCGACCAGTACCGCACCAAGCAGAAGCCGGGCGGCAAGAAGCCCCAGCAGAAGCAGGTCGACGAGGCCGAGCTGGAGGCCGCCGAGGGCTCCGGCGCGGCCGCCGAGGACGACGGCAGCAGCACCGAGGGCGGGTACTTCCCGTACAAGCCGTACTGCGGCGAGTGCGGCAAGGACTTCACCAAGGTCACCTCGTACGACGACGAGACGACCGAGCTGACCTACGTCTGCACCGAGGACGAGTTCACCGAGACGGTCAAGCTCAGCGAGTTCAACCGCGGCAAGCTGGTCTGGAAGGTCGACTGGCCGATGCGCTGGGCCTTCGAGGGCGTGATCTTCGAGCCGTCCGGCGTCGACCACTCCTCGCCCGGCTCGTCCTTCCAGGTCGGCGGGCAGATCGTGCACATCTTCGGCGGCGAGCAGCCGATCGGCCCGATGTACGCGTTCGTCGGCATCAGCGGCATGGCGAAGATGTCCTCCAGCAAGGGCGGGGTCCCCACCCCGGCCGACGCGCTGAAGATCATGGAGCCGCAGCTGCTGCGCTGGCTGTACGCCCGCCGCCGCCCCAACCAGTCCTTCAAGATCGCCTTCGACCAGGAGATCCAGCGGCTCTACGACGAGTGGGACAAGCTGGAGGCCAAGGTCGCCGACGGCTCCGTGCTGCCCGCCGACGCCGCCGCGCACGCCCGCGCCGTCCGCGTCGCCTCGCACGAGCTGCCGCGCACCCCGCGCCCCATGCCGTACCGCACGCTCGCCTCGGTGGTCGACATCACCGCCGGACACGACGAGCAGACCCTGCGCATCCTGAGCGACCTGGAGCCGGAGAAGCCGCTCACCTCCCTCGACGAGGTACGCCCGCGCCTGGACCGCGCCGAGAACTGGATCACCACCCAGGTCCCGGCCGACCAGCGGACCCTCGTACGCGAGGACGCCGACGTCGAGCTGCTGTCGTCGCTGGACGACGAGGGCCGCGAGTCGCTGCGCATGCTGGTGGACGGCCTGGACTCGCACTGGTCGCTCGACGGGCTGACCACGCTCGTCTACGGCGTGCCGAAGGTGATGGCCGGCCTGGAGCCCGACGCCAAGCCGACGCCCGAACTCAAGGTCGCGCAGCGCACCTTCTTCGCGCTGCTCTACCGGCTGCTCGTGACCCGGGAGACCGGACCGCGCCTGCCCACGCTGCTGCTCGCGGTCGGGGCGGACCGGGTGCGCAAGCTGCTGGCCGCGTAAGGGCCGTGGACATGCGGAAGGGCCCGCACCCCCCGGGGTGCGGGCCCTTCCGCATGCGGGTCGCGACGCCCCGTGCCTACGCTGATGCGTGGAGATTCCCGTCCCCTGGTGGGAGGAGCCCGCCGTGAGCTGCTGGAACAGGCGGCTGCGCCGCACCTGGGTGGCCGCGGCGACCGCCGGGCTCCTGGTCGCACCGGTGTCGGCCGGAGCGGCGTACGGGGCCGGGACCCCGAGCCCGCCGGTGCCGTCGGCGACGGGGCGCGCCGCCGACGACACCCGGTTCCCGCAGCTGACGCCCGAGGTCGCGCGGAAGCTGGACGACGCGATCCGCAGGGTGATGCGCGAAACCCAGGTGCCCGGCGTCATCGTGGGCGTGTGGGCGCCGGGCAAGGGTGCGTACGTACGTACCTTCGGCGTGTCCGACAAGGACACCGGGAAGCCGATGTCCACCGACTTCTACTCGCGCATCGGCAGCGAGACGAAGACCTTCACGGTGACGGCCCTGCTCGAACTGGTCGACCAGCACAAGGTCGGACTCGACGACCCCATCGCCAGGTACATCGGCGGGGTACCGAACGGCGACCACATCACCCTGCGCCAACTCGCCGGAATGCGCAGCGGGTTGTACAGCTACACCACCGACGAGAGCTTCGCGAAGGACCTGTTCGCCGACCCGGGGCGCGGCTTCACCCCCCAGGAGCTGCTGGCGTACGCCTGGAAGCGCCCCGGAGTGCAGTTCCAGCCCGGCGAGCGCTTCGACTACTGCAACACCAACCTGATCCTGCTGGGGCTCGTGGTGGAGAAGGTCACCGGGCGCCCGCTGCAAGACGTCATCGAACAGGACGTCGTGAAGCGCGGCGGCCTCCAGCACACCCTCTTCCCCACGGACGCCGCCTTCCCCGAGCCGCACGCCCAGGGCTACTCCGACCAGACGGCGACCGGCAAGGTCGAGAACGTGACCGACTGGAACCCCTCCTGGGGCTGGGCCGCCGGCGCGATGATCTCGAACCTGCGGGACCTGCGCCGCTGGGCCGGTGTCCTGGCCGACGGCACGCTCCTCACCCCCGCCACCCAGGCCCAGCGCCTGAAGACCGAGCCCACCGGAATCGAAGGCGCCGGCTACGGACTGGGCATCTTCAACGTCCAGGGCTGGATCGGCCACAACGGCTCACTGCCCGGCTACCAGTCGCTGACGATCCATCTGCCCGGGCCGAAGGCCACCCTCGTGCTCCTGTCGAACACCGACATTTCGCACGACGGCTTCGAACCGAGCGTCCTCTTCGGGCAGGCGATCACGCAGATCCTCACCCCGGAGCACGTCTTCTTCCTGCCCAAGCCCGTCTCGGAGCCGAAGTCCTCGACCCCGCCGTCGTCCTAGGCGATGTGCTCGTTCTCCAGGTCGCGCTGGTAGCGCTGCTTGAGCTCCGGCATCATCTTGCGGATCATCGACGCGCTGCGCGGGTGCACCACCCCGTGGCGGTCCGAGAGGTGTATGTCCACCTGCTCCGGGGTCGGGAACTGCGAGTGCTCGTCGATGTAGGAGCGGAAGACCTCGTACGCCGTCTCGGCGAACTTGAGCTCGTCGATCGACGGGGGTTCCTCGGCGGACTCCTGCGGCGCCCGTTCCGGCGCTGCCTCCCGGCGGGGGGCCGGTACCGGCAGCTCCTCCTGCGGAGGCTGCGCCTCAAGGCCCCGGTCATGGCCCCGCTCGAAGCCCTCCGGACCCGACGGGGCCATGACCGGGGCCGGCTCCGGGCCCTCGACGTAGCGGGGGTCGTAGCCGCCCTCGTACGCCGCCTGCGGTGCGAGCGGCGCCGCGAACCAGGCGCTGTTGTGCGCCGCGGGCATGGCCGTCGGGTCCACCGCGAAGGGTGCGGGGGCGTGCTGCGGCTCGGGCTGGGGCTGGGGTTCCGGCTGGGGCTGGGGCTGGTGCTGCGGCTGCGGCTGGGGGCCGGCCTCGGGCTGCGGCGCGGCCTCGCCCGCCGGCAGGGCCGGGGCCGGTGCCGGGGCCGTCTGGACCTTGACGCCCACGCCCATGACCGCCGCCGCGGCCGGGGGCAGCAGCACCGGGTCGATGCCCGCCGCCGCCAGGCCCTCGGGCGCGGTCTGGGCGAGCGGGACACCGATCCGGGCCAGGCGCAGCGGCATCAGCGCCTCCACGGGGGCCTTGCGGCGCCAGGCCCGCCCGTACCGGGCCTGGAGACGGGCCTGGTAGATCAGCCGGTCCTGCTCCATGGCGACGGCCTGCTCGTAGGAGCGCAGCTCCCACAGCTTCATCCGGCGCCACAGCTTGAAGGTGGGCACCGGGGAGAGCAGCCAGCGCGTGATGCGCACGCCCTCCATGTGCCGGTCCGCGGTGATGTCCGCGATCCGGCCCACCGCGTGCCGGGCCGCCTCCACCGTGACCACGAACAGGATCGGGATCACGGCGTGCATGCCGACACCCAGAGGGTCCGGCCAGGCCGCGGCCCCGTTGAAGGCGATCGTCGCGATCGTCAGCAGCCACGCCGTCTGGCGCAGCAGCGGGAAGGGGATCCGGATCCACGTCAGCAGCAGGTCCAGCGCGAGCAGGACGCAGATGCCCGCGTCGATGCCGATCGGGAAGACCAGCGAGAAGCTGCCGAAGCCCTTCTGCAGGGCGAGCGAGCGGACGGCGGCGTACGAGCCGGCGAAGCCGATGCCCGCGATGACGACGGCTCCGGCGACCACGACACCGATGAGTATCCGGTGGGTACGAGTCAGCTGCATCGCGGCCACCCGCGGTCCCCTCCCCTTGTCGAGCTACGGCAGGCACAGAGTACGCGCGTACGGGTGAACGGATGCCAGCGGTCCGCCCGCCGCGACGCCGCTACTGCGACTGGGCCGGCGAGGCCTGCTGCTCGGGCTGCTTCTGCTGGTTGGCCGCGTCCACCGAGGCCACGGTCTCCTTCGCCGCCGCGATGGCGTCCTGGAGCATCCTGCTCTGGTCCGGGGAGCCGGCGCCCTCGTAGGCGGCACCGTTGAAGTCGAGGGTGACGACCACGTTCTGGGTGCGCGCGATGACCGTGCTGTTGAGGAAGTCGCCGTCCTTCTTGGTGGTGAAGGTGATCGACGTCGCCTGGTCGCCGATGCCGCCGGCCTGCTCCGTCTTCACGTCCGAGGCGCCCTCGGTGACCTTCGCCTTCTCGACCTGCTTGGTCAGCTCGTCCTCGGCGCGCTTGTTGCCGGTGCCGACCGAAGCGAGCGAGTCGTAGCGGACCAGGGAGATCGAGAGCCAGCGGTACTGCGAGCCCTGGAGGCCGCCCTCGTCCAGGCCGTTCCAGGAGCAGCTGGCGCGGCTGGTCAGGTCGTTCGACTTGGCCGACGTGCCGTTGTTGTCCTTCGCCTTCGGCACGAGCGTCTCGATGGTCTTCGTCTGGACCGCCTTGCACGGGTCCGGCAGCGTGCCGTACGCCGCCTTCTCCAAGGTGGCCGACGGCTTCGCGTTCGGCTTGGACGAAGCGGACGAGCCGGACTTCTTGCCGCCGTCGGCGTTCGAGTCCTTGCCGGAGTCGGAAGAGCAGCCGGCGAGCGTGAGGACCACCGGGACGGCTGCGCAGGCGAGAACGCGGGTGAGGCGCGAGGCTGATCGGTGCATGGTTCCTTCAGACGTTGGGGGACTGCCTAATGCGGGCGCGGGACCGGAGCAACGGTAGCCCGACCCGGCGCCCGGCTGCTGTGCGCGCCGTCACGCAGGCCCCGTACGCCCTCGGTGACCGGCGCGGCTACTCGTCGAACCGGTCGACCAGCGCCTGCGCCAACTGCCTTGTCCTGTCCTGGGTTTCACCGCTCGACGGGACCGTGCCGGGCAGCGACGGCTGCACGCTGTACTCGACGGTGACGATGACATTCGAGGTACGGAACACAATCCGCACGGTGCGCGACTGCGCGGCGGTGGCGCCGGCCGCGCTGAGCTTGTCCTCCAGGTAGGAGTCGTCGCCGAGCCCCTGCAGGACGCGGGAGCCGAGCTCGACGGGGGCGGAGGGGGAGGGGGAGGGGGAGGGGGAGCCGGACGGGGAGCCGGAGGGGCTGCCGCTCGCGGCCGGGGGTGAGGCCGGGGGTGCGGACGGGGTCGCGGCCGGCGCCGAGGAGGAGGGGGACGGGGACGGGGACGGGGAGGTCACGACCCCGGGGAAGGGCAGGTGGGCGTCGGTGAGCCGGCGCACGTACACCTGCTTGGCCTTGTCGTCGTCGCTCGCGGCGGTCCGGTCGTACGAGACCACCCGCTCGAAGCCGACCGACAGCAGCCTGGTGCCCTCGGGCGTCTGCGCGCTCCAGCGGCACCCGACGTTCCGGTCGCCGTCGTACGAGGCGTCCGCGGCGCCGGCGTAGAGCTGGTCGCGCTGCTGGTCGGTGAGCTCCTCGGCGGCCGGGAGCATCGTCCTGACCCGCTTGCCGTCGACGGCCTTGCAGGGCGAGGGCAGGCTGCGGTACTTGCCCGGCTGGGCGACGGTGCCCGCGTTGCCGCCGGCCTTCGCGTCGGAGGTCGTCCCGACGCCGCTGCCGCTGCTGCACCCGGCGAGGCCGGCCACGAGCGTGCTGAGCATCGCGATGCCGGGCAGGACTTGCCGTACTGCCTTGCGCTGCACGTCCACTGGCTCCCCTCGGGAAAAATGCGTTGCCGCGGTTCGGGCGCGGATGGACACAATGTCTATCGCACACGCTGGTGCTGGCGCCGGTCCTCTGTCGCTTATGGGGCCAAGAGCGAGGCTTTTTGCGTATTCAGATTTTTCTGTGGTTGACGGGGTATTGAGGCCTAAATGTCGTATGTAGAGGTGCCCGGGGCGAAGGTCCCGATCCGGATGTGGGCCGACCCGGCGTCGGTCGAGGACAGTGCGATGCAGCAGCTCCGCAACGTCGCCACCCTCCCGTGGATCAAGGGTCTGGCCGTCATGCCGGACGTCCACTACGGCAAGGGCGCGACGGTCGGCTCGGTCATCGCCATGAAGGACGCGGTCTGCCCGGCGGCGGTGGGCGTGGACATCGGCTGCGGCATGTCGGCGGTGAAGACCTCCCTGACGGCGAACGACCTGCCGGGGGACCTGTCGGTGCTCCGGTCGAAGATCGAGCGCGCGATCCCGGTGGGGGCGGGCATGCACCGCGAGGCGGTGGATCCGGCGCGGCTGTACGGGTTCTCCGTGGACGGCTACGACGACCTCTGGTCGCGGTTCGACTACATCACGGATGCGGTCAAGTTCCGTCATGAGCGTGCCAGGAAGCAGATCGGAACGCTCGGGTCCGGAAACCACTTCATCGAATTCTGTCTCGATGAGTCGGGCTCGGTCTGGCTGATGCTGCACTCCGGCTCGCGGAACATCGGCAACGAGCTGGCGGACTTCCACATCAACGTGGCCCGCGGCCTCGCGCACAACCAGGGCCTGGTCGACCGGGACCTGGCGGTGTTCCTTGCCGCGACGCCCGAGATGGACGCTTACCGCAACGACCTCTTCTGGGCGCAGGCGTACGCGAAGTACAACCGCGCGGCGATGATGAGCCTGTTCAAGGAGGTCATCCGCAAGGAGTTCCGGAAGGCGAAGGTCTCCTTCGACCACGAGATCAGCTGCCACCACAACTACGTGTCGGAAGAGCGGTACGACGGCATGGACCTGCTGGTCACCCGCAAGGGCGCGATCCGCGCCGGCAGCGGCGACTACGGGATCATCCCGGGCTCGATGGGCACGGGCTCGTACATCGTGAAGGGCCTCGGCAACGAGAAGTCCTTCAACTCGGCCTCGCACGGAGCGGGCCGGAAGATGAGCCGGACGGCCGCGAAGAAGCGGTTCTCGGCGCGGGACCTGGCGGAGCAGACCAAGGGCGTGGAGTGCCGCAAGGACTCGGGCGTCGTGGACGAGATCCCGGGCGCGTACAAGTCGATCGAGCAGGTCATCGACCAGCAGACCGACCTGGTCGAGGTCGTGGCGAAGCTCAAGCAGGTCATCTGCATCAAGGGCTGACGAGGAGACGGTCGACGGTCGGCGACCAGGTGGACGGGGATGCCGGCCTGGGCGTAGCAGTCGACTTTGAGGCCGAGGTCGTCGGACCAGCTCGTTCTCCTCGAGCCCGCGCCGCGAGAGTGCCGCGCGACTTCACCCGCACCTGCGGATCGGCGCGGCGGCCCCGCAGGGGCGGGGAGTTCGCGGGCGTGGTTTCATTCGGCGGGGTTTTGGCGGGTCGGTGCTGTGGGGGGATGGTTCGTGGGCGGGTTCTCGGCTGGTCGGCGGCGTGTGTGGGTGGGCGTTGTCGGGGCGGTGGTCCTCGGGGTGGGCGGGTGTACTTCCGCGAAAAGTGACGGGGAGGCGGGGGCCGTGGCCGCGGCGCCGCCGTCGCCGGCGCCCACCGCGGCGATGGTGATCGGCAAGGAGCAGGCGGAGCAGGTCTTCAACCGGTACGCGGAGGAGAGCTTCGACGCCGAAGTGCGGCGCGACGAGGAAGCGGCCGCCAAGCTGCAGACCGGGCCGCTGCTGGAGGCGAGCCGGGCCCGTTACGCGCAGCTGAAGCAAGCGTTCCCGGTCGCGGCGGAGAGTCGCTACACCCAGCCGTCGTTCCTGATTCCAGCGGAACGCGACCAGCCGGGTTACCCGCGCTCCTTCGTGGTGCTGAGCAAGTCGTCCTGGAATCCCGCCGGCCGGGAGACCGCCGTGCACTACTTCGTCCAGGAGGCGCCCGGCGGGGAGTGGAAGGCGGCCGCCGGCTCCTGGGTGAACGACGGGCCGATGAAAACGCAGAACGAGGACACGCCTTCCCGGCATGCGGGATTCGGGACGCGGGACAAGGAGATCGCCCCGGTCGGCCGGGATGCGGCGGGGGCCGTGACGCTGTCGCCGACCGCCGGTGCGGACCGGGAGGTGTGTGAGCGGTACGCGGAGTACATGACCTTCACCGCGCCGGACGGGGAGCCGCAGAGCGAGCACTTCGTTCCGGGCGATCTGACGACGGGGATCGTCAAGGCGTACAACGAGGCGAACGAGAACCTGGACTTCACCAGGAGGCGGTACCACTTCGAGGTGGTGGGCCAAGAGCTGCCGGTGGTGCGCCTGGTGGACGGCAAGTCCCTGGTCACCTGCTCCTACCGGCGGACGGACCACTGGTCGGGCAAGGACGCGGCGTTCCGCTACGGGACCGGCAGGTTCAAGGACGTGGACGCGCTGCTGGGCGGCGGGAACAAGTGGTGGCGGGACACGACCGTGCGGCGCAGTGTGACGGTGACCTTCGAGGTGCCGCAGGCCGGTCCCGCCGACGTGGTCGGCAGCAACTCCCTGAAGGCGCCGTTGCTTTCGGCGGAAGGAACTCCCCGCTAGGGGATTGACGGCCGGAGTTGGTCTAGACCAAAGTGTGCGGCATGTGGAGATCCCGCGTGCTGCTTGCCGCGTTCGTGTCGTTGTCGCTCGGTCTCGGGGCCGCCGGGGCGGCCGGGGCGGCTCAGGCCGGGGCGACTCAGGTCGGGGTGGGGCTGCCGCCCGTCGTGTCGCACGTGCCGACCCGGGAGAAGGTCTTCTTCATCACCGTCGACGACGGCTGGAACCACGATCCGCAGGCCGCCCGGATCCTGCTGGAGCAGCGGGTGCCGGTCTCGTTGTTCCTGCTGCCCGGGGCGGCCTCCTACGACACCGGCTACTTCACCCGGCTGATCGGCGAGGGCCGGGCCACCGTCGAGAACCACACCGTCAACCATCCCGACCTGACCACCCTCGACGCGGCCGGCAAGGACGCCGAGGTGTGCGGGGCCGGTGAGCAGCTGGACGCGGTCTTCGGGAGGACGCCGAAGCTGCTGCGGCCGCCGTACGGGGCCGTGAACGACGAGGTGCGGGCCGCGGCCAAGGCGTGCGGGGTGAAGGCCCTCGTGACGTGGACGTACGACTTCACCACCTGGAGCCAGACGCCTCCGACGCCACGGCTGCAGGCCGGGGACATCGTGCTGCTGCACTTCACGCCCACGCTGGCGGCGGACCTGCAGCGGGCCCTGGACGCGGCGAGGGCCGCCGGTCTGAAGCCGGCGGCCCTCATGCCGCACCTGAAGGCGGCCGGGCTCGTCTGACCGGGCTCGCCCCACCGGGCTCGCCGACCCGGGGGTCAGAGCTCGCGGTGGACCTTCGTGTTCGAGGCCTGGGCGCGGGGGCGGACCACCAGGAGGTCGATGTTGACGTGGCTGGGGCGGGTCACCGCCCAGGTGACGGTGTCGGCCACGTCGTCGGCGGAGAGGGGGTCGGGCACGCCCGCGTAGACCTTCTCCGCCTTGGCCGCGTCGCCGCGGAAGCGGGTCTTGGCGAACTCCTCGGTCTTGACCATGCCCGGGGCGATCTCGATGACGCGGACGGGCTGGCCGACGATCTCCAGACGGAGGGTCTCGGCGAGGACGCGGGCGCCGTTCTTGGCGGCGACGTAGCCGGCGCCGCCCTCGTACGTGGAGTGCCCGGCGGTGGAGGACAGGACGACGACCGTGCCGTCACCGGAGGCGGTCAGGGCCGGGAGCAGGGCCTGGGTGACGTTGAGCGTGCCGATGACGTTGACCTCGTACATCGTGCGCCAGTCGGCGGGGTCGCCGGTGGCGACGGGCTCGGCTCCGATGGCGCCGCCGGCGTTGTTGACGAGTACGTCGCAGCGCTCCAGGGAGGCGGCGAAGGCGTCGACGGCGGGGCGGTCGGTGACGTCGAGGGCGTACGCGGTCGCCTGGTGCCCGGCCTCGGTGAGCTCGGCGGCGAGGGCCTCGATGCGGTCCTTGCGGCGGGCGGTGAGGACGACGTGGTAGCCGGCCGCGGCGAGCTGCCGGGCGGTGGCCGCGCCGATGCCGCTGCTCGCTCCGGTGACTACGGCGGTTCGGGTGGCCGTGCTCATGTGCGGGGCTCCTCGCTGTTGCTCGTTCGTTCGTACGGGCGATTCCTCGCCAGCATAGGTGGGGTCAGCGCCGGGGCGTGTACATGATCACGGCCATGCCCGCGAGGCAGACGAGGGCGCCGGTGACGTCCCAGCGGTCGGGCCGGTAGCCGTCGGCGGCCATGCCCCAGACGAGGGACCCGGCGACGAAGACTCCGCCGTAGGCGGCCAGGACGCGGGCGAAATCGCCCTGGGGCTGGAGGGTGGCGACGAAGCCGTAGAGGCCGAGGGCGATGACTCCGGCGCCGATCCAGGCCCAGCCCTTGTGTTCCTTCACGCCCTGCCAGACCATCCAGGCGCCGCCGATCTCCAGGACGGCGGCGAGGAGGAAGAGGGCTGCGGAGCGGGCGATCACCATGGCTGGAAGCGTACGCAGGGGGCGCGGGCGGGTGCGTGCAGATGGAGGGCGACTCGCCCTCATTCGAATGATGGTCCGATCGGCGGACGGGTGGGCTGGCTAGCGTCCGCGCGTGGAGGTGGTCGCGGTGCGCCGAGGTGTCGTACGCAGTGTGGTGGTGGCCGGGTTGCTGGTGCTGGGCGGGGCCGGGGCCGGGCCGGCCGGTGCGTCGGCCGGGCCCGAGGCCGACGTGGCGTACCACGGGCGGGTCGCCCTGGCCCACGGGCGGCTTCGGATCTTGATGGTCCCGGAGAACGAGGGCCCGTCCGCGGTGCCGAACGCCACCCTGCGGGTGAGGGTGTCGGCCGACCTCGCGGACCGGCAGGCACTGGCCGGGGGCTGCGCCCGGGCCGGGCAGCGCGAGGTGGTCTGCGAGACGGGGTCGATGCCGCTGCACGGGCGGGGGCGGCACATCGGGCTCGTACTGGACCTGCGGGAGAGCGCGCCCGAGGTGGTGGTGCGGATCGACACGTGGTGGAACGGCGGGGCGACCGACCGGAACCACACCAACAACGAGCACGTGGTGCTGGCGCTGGACACGGGCGACACGTACGCGTTCTGAGCTACGGGGTGGCCACGCCGCCGAATTCGGCGACGGCCTCGCCGACGATGCGCTCCAGCCGGGCGTGGTGGGCTCCGCGCCAGTAGACGCGCTCGCAGTCGGCGCACTGGGCGAACACGTCGTACGAGCGGTGCGTGCCGTCTTCGAGGCGGTCGCCGACGCTGTCCTTGGTGGCCCGGCGGAGCGGGCCGTTGCAGGCGGTGCAGCGGGTCCAGGGGGCGAGGGCCGGGGCGAAGCGGCCGAGGACGTCGCGGAGCTGCTCGTCGGGGTTGTCGCTGTAGACGTACGCGCCCGCGAACAGCTCGCGGCGGCGCAGCAGTCCGCGGTCGCGGGAGAGCAGGACGCGCTGTTCGGCGGCGGAGCGGGAGGCCAGGGCCGGGTCGCCGGGGTCCTCGTTCTCGTACGCGGCGTCCACGCCGAGCAGGCGCAGGCGGCGGGCGAGGGTGCCGAGGTGGACGTCGAGGAGGAAGCGGAGCGGGGCGCCGGGGACGTGTTGGGGGCGGTCGACCCCGAGCACCTCGACGGACTCGCCCGCTCGGGGGACGTACGAGAAGGGTGTCTCGGTGCCGTCGACGAGGATGTGGCCGACCTCGGTGAGCGGGACGCCGGCCGATTCGACGACGTGGCCGAGGCTGGAGGCGCCGTCGGTCGTGGTCGGTACGCGCTCGCCGCGCCGGGCGGGCGCTGCGAAGACGTGCAGTTCGGGGGCGAGGGTGAGCTGAATGCCGGGTCCGTTCACGGGGCCAGCATGCCATTGCCCGGGCGGGCGGCGCGGGTGAATTACGGGGCGGCAGGGGTGGGGGCCACGGCTTCGTCGTAGGTCTCGCGGTGGGCGTCGACCTCGTCGAAGTGGTTCTCGGCCCACCGCCTCACGGAGCCGGGTCGTCCTGACGATGGCCTGACGGCGGCCCCCCGGGACTCCGCCCCGGACCCCGCGCCTCAATCGCCGGCGGGGCTGGAGGCGGCCTGTGCCGACGGGGCTCCGACCCGGACCCCGGGCCGCCTCAAACGGCGGCGGGGCTGGGTTGGGCCGTCGGCGTCACGGCCAGACCAGGCAGTACGGCTGGTGGCCGGCCTCGTGGAGGCGGTGGGAGAAGTCCTGCCACTCGTGGAGCAGCTGGTAGACGTTGAACGCGTCGCGGGGGCCGCCGCGGTCGGGGACGGTGGACCAGATGAAGGCGGCCGCACCGACGGACTCCTCCCCGATGCCGCGCAGCGGGTCGACCACCGTCATCGGGAGTTTGACCACCGCGTAGTCGGGGTGGAGGACGACCAGTTCCAGCGGGGGCACCTTGTGCAGGGGTATGCCCTCGATGCCGGTCAGGACCATCGCGGCCACCGTCTCCGGCTTGATCTTGGTGAACAGGCCGCCCATGCCGAGCTCGTCGCCGCCCAGCTCCTCCGGCCGCATCGTCACCGGGACGCGGGCGGCGGTGGCCCCGTCGGGGGCGCCGAAGTACTTGTACGTCACGCCCATGCCGCGGCCCTTGGGGAGGTCGTCGGAGTCCTGCGCGGGTCCCGCGTCGGGCTCGGCCGCGTCCGTGGCGCGGCGGCGGTGCTTGCCGCGGCGACGGGATTCACGGGCGCGCTGCGGGTCCAGGCCGTCCGTGCCCTCGCCCGGTCCACCACCGCGTTGCATATCTCCACCCGACTGGTCTTGCCTGCCCCGGCCCCGTGACCTCCGCCACGCAGCCTGATCATCATGGCAGTGACCTCCCCCCGGGCGGCGCGGTGAAACGCCCGTCCGCAAGTCAGTCGCGGCCTCTGAGACCATGGCTGGTGTGAGCTACCCGTACCCGTATGAAGCCAAAGTCTCGCAGACTCTCTTTGACCGCGCGTCCCTCGTGACGCCTGGCGGCGTGAACTCTCCCGTGCGCGCCTTCCGCGCCGTGGGCGGAACGCCCAGGTTCATGGTGTCCGGTACCGGTCCGTACCTGACCGATGCCGACGGCCGCGAGTACGTCGACCTGGTCTGCTCGTGGGGGCCGATGATCCTCGGCCACGCCCACCCGGCCGTGATGGAGGCCATCCAGGCCGCCGTCGCCCGCGGCACCTCCTTCGGCACGCCCGGCGAGGGCGAGGTCGCGCTCGCCGAGGAGATCGTGGCGCGCATCGAGCCCGTGGAGCAGGTCCGCCTGGTGTCCTCGGGCACCGAGGCGACGATGTCCGCGATCCGGCTGGCCCGCGGGTTCACGGGCCGCGCCAAGGTGGTGAAGTTCGCCGGCTGCTACCACGGCCACGTGGACGCGCTGCTGGCCGCCGCCGGGTCGGGGCTCGCGACCTTCGCGCTGCCCGACACGCCCGGTGTGACGGGCGCGCAGGCCGGGGACACGATCGTGCTCCCTTACAACGACCTCGAAGCGGTGCGGGCGGCGTTCGCCTCGCACCCCGGTGAGATCGCCTGTGTGATCACCGAGGCCGCGCCCGGCAACATGGGCGTCGTCACCCCCGCCGAGGGCTTCAACCAGGGGCTCGCCGACCTCTGCCGCGAGAACGGCGCCCTGTACATCTCCGACGAGGTCATGACGGGGTTCCGTACGAGCCGCGCCGGCTGGTACGGGGTCGACGGGGTCAAGCCCGACCTGATGACCTTCGGCAAGGTCATGGGCGGCGGCTTCCCGGCCGCGGCCTTCGGCGGCCGCGCCGACGTCATGGGGTACCTGGCGCCCGCCGGGCCCGTGTACCAGGCGGGCACCCTGTCCGGTAACCCCGTGGCCACCGCCGCCGGTCTCGCGCAGCTGCGGCTGCTGGACGGGGCCGCGTACGAGAAGGTCGACGCGGTCTCGAAGGAGATCCAGGGCCTGGTCACCGCGGCGCTCGGCAAGGAGGGCGTGGCGCACCGGGTGCAGACCGCGTCCAACATGTTCTCCGTCTTCTTCACCGAGGACGAGGTACGCAACTACGACGACGCCAAGAAGCAGGAGGCCTTCCGCTTCAACGGCTTCTTCCACTCGATGCTGTCGCAGGGCGTGTACCTGCCGCCGTCGGCGTTCGAGTCCTGGTTCGTGTCCACCGCCCACGACGAGCGGGCGATCGAGCGCATCGCGGCCGCCCTGCCCGCCGCCGCCCGAGCCGCCGCGGAGGCGACCGCATGAGCGACATCACCGTTGTCCACCTGGTGCGCCACGGCGAGGTGGAGAACCCGGAGGGCGTCCTCTACGGCCGCCGCGCGGGCTACCACCTCTCCGAGCTCGGCCGCCAGATGGCCGACCGGGTCGCCGAGCACCTCCAGGGCCGGGACATCACGCACGTCGTGTCCTCGCCGCTGGAGCGGGCCCAGGAGACCGCGGCGCCGATCGCGAAGGTGCACGGCCTGGACCTGGCCACCGACGGCCGGCTGATCGAGGCGGGCAACGTCTTCGAGGGCAAGACCTTCGGTGTCGGGGACGGCGCGCTGCGCCGGCCGGAGAACTGGAAGCACTTGACGAACCCGTTCAAGCCGTCCTGGGGCGAGCCGTACGTCGAGCAGGTCGTACGGATGATGAGCGCGCTGGACACGGCGCGCGACGCGGCCCGCGGCCACGAGGCGGTGGCGGTCAGCCACCAGCTGCCGATCTGGATCGTGCGCAGCTTCGCGGAGAAGCGGCGGCTGTGGCACGACCCGCGGCGCCGGCAGTGCACGCTGGCCTCGCTGACGTCGTTCACGTACCAGGGCGACAAGCTGGTGTCGGTGGGCTACAGCGAGCCGGCGCGTGATCTGGTCCCGGCGCATCTGCTGGCGGGGGCGAAGCCGGTCAAGGGGAAGTCCAAGGCCTTCGGGGCCTGAGGGCGCCTGACGGTCCGTGACGCACGTCGGCCTTGATCGACACTCTGTTACGAACCGTTACAGCTTTACCTAAATAAATACAAGTTGCGCCGGGAATCACCGTTCCAGTGCCGCAAGCCGCGAAGAATTGTCCGTTTATATGGAAATTGACGTGGGCTTCGCGAGTGACGACCGGGACGGTGACATGCGCGACTTCAGCAGGAGGGGTGTGCTGGGACTCGGACTCGGGGCCGCCGCCGCGGTGGGTATCGCGGGCTGCGGATCCCCGGACGGGTCCGAGCCCGGCAGCCCCGGACCGATCAAGAACCCCAAGCCCGGCGAGAAGCCGGCGGCCAAGGCCATCGGCGACGGTTCCACCGCCGACACCGGCCCGCAGCCCCACCAGCCGGCCGCGCCCGTGCCGCTCCAGCCGGGGGAGACCCCGCCGCAGTTCGTGGTGTTCAGCTGGGACGGCGCCGGCGAGATCGGCAACGGCCTCTTCCCGCGCTTCCTCAAGCTGGCCAGGGACCACGGCGCGGCCATGACCTTCTTCCTCTCCGGCATCTACCTGCTGCCCGAGTCGAAGAAGGACCTCTACCGCCCGCCGAACAACCCCGTCGGAGCCTCCGACATCGGGTACCTGAAGGACGAGAACGTCCGCAACACCCTCAAGTGCGTGCGCGAGGCGTGGCTGGACGGGCATGAAATAGGGACCCACTTCAACGGCCACTTCTGCGGCGGCTCCGGCTCGGTGGGCCGCTGGACCCCGGACGACTGGCAGAGCGAGATCGACCAGGCCGTGGCGTTCGTCACCAACTGGCGCACCAACACCGGCTTCACCGATCTCGAACCGCTGCCCTTCGACTACCGCAAGGAGCTGACCGGGGCCCGCACCCCCTGCCTGCTCGGCCAGGACAACCTGCTGCCGACCGCCAAGAAGCTCGGCTGGCGCTACGACGCCTCCTCGCCCGGCGGCCTCCAGCAGTGGCCGGTGCGCAGGGCCGGGATCTGGGACCTGCCGCTCCAGGCGCTGCCCTTCCCCGGGCACTCCTTCGAGGTGCTGTCGATGGACTACAACATCCTCGCCAACCAGTCCAGGAGCACAACCAAGGGCGTCCCGTCCAACTACCCGGCCTGGCGCACCCAGGCCACGGCCGCCTACCTCGGCGGCTTCAAGCGGGCGTACGAGACCAACCGCGCGCCGCTGTTCATCGGCAACCACTTCGAGGAATGGAACGGCGGCATCTACATGGACGCCGTCGAGGAAGCCCTCAAGAGCATGTCGGACAAAAGGGACGTACGGCTCGTGTCCTTCCGGCAGTTCACCGACTGGCTCGACGTCCAGGACGGCAGGATCCTCACCAAGCTGCGCGAGCTCGCCCCGGGCGAGTCGCCGACCGGTGGCTGGCACACGTACCTCGCGTAGCGCCCTGCTGTGGCTGACCAGCGGCTTAACACACCGTCGGGGGGCGCGGAAGATCCGCAAATCGCTCATGCGAAACTTTTCACATGAGCCTTAGCCGCGCCCGTGCCCGTCGGAGTAGTCGAAGAAGCTGCCGCTCGACCAGCGGCCGCGCCGCCCTGCTGACCGCGGTGGCCCTCGCGAGCGCCCTGACCCTCACGGCGTGCGGCGACTCCGGCAGCAAATCCTCCGGCTCCGCCGGCGGCAACTACGTGACGGGCCCCGGCGGCATCTCCACCGTCGCCAAGGGCGAGCGGGACGAGGCGCCCAAGCTCGACGGCGAGACCGTCGACGGCAAGACCCTAGACACCACCGCCCTCAAGGGCAAGGTCGTCGTCCTCAACGTCTGGGGCTCCTGGTGCCCGCCGTGCCGCGCCGAGGCGCCGTACTTCGCGAAGGTGTCGAAGGAGCTCGCCGACGCGGGCAAGGACGTGGCCTTCGTCGGCCTCAACACCCGCGACAACAGCAAGCAGAACGCGGCCTCCTTCGAAGAGAACTTCCAGATCACCTACCCGAGCCTCTATGACCCCGACGGCAAGCTGATGCTCCGCTTCCCCAAGGGCACGCTCAACGCGCAGTCCATCCCCTCCACGATCGTCCTCGACAAGGAGGGCAAGATCGCCGCCCGCACCCTTGCCGCGGTCAACGCGGAGCAGCTGCACAAGATGATCGACCCGCTCCTCGCGGAGCAGTGACCTCGTGGTCGAGTACGTCCTCGCCGCCGAGGCGACCGGTGTGAACGAGACCGTCCTCAACGGTGCGCTGCTGGTCTCGCTGCCGATCGCGCTGCTCGCCGGGCTGGTCTCGTTCTTCTCCCCCTGCGTGCTGCCGCTCGTCCCCGGTTACATCTCGTACGTGACCGGCGTGGGCGGGGCCGACCTCGCCGAGGCGCGGCGCGGCCGGATGCTGGCGGGAGCGAGCCTGTTCGTCGCGGGCTTCACGGCCGTCTTCGTCTCGACCGGGGCGCTTTTCGGGCAGTTCGGGAACACCCTCTCGCTGCACAAGGAGATCATCTCCCAGGTCATGGGCGGGCTGGTGATCCTGCTCGGGCTGTTCTTCATGGGCGCGATCCCCGGGCTGACGATGCGGGAGTTCCGCTTCCACAAGAAGCCGACGGCGGGCCTGATCGGTGCTCCGCTGCTCGGTGTGCTCTTCGGCGTCGGCTGGACCCCCTGCATGGGGCCGACCCTCGCCGCCGTCAACACGCTCTCCCTCGACCAGGCGAGCGCCGGCCGGGGCGCGCTGCTGATGGTCGGCTACTGCGTGGGGCTGGGCCTGCCCTTCATCCTCACCGCGGTCGCCTTCCGCAAGGCGCTCGGTGCGTTCGGCTGGGTGAAGAAGCACTATGCGTGGGTGATGCGCATCGGCGGCGGCATGCTGATCCTGACGGGTCTGCTGCTCGTCACAGGCTGGTGGGGCACCCTCATCAGCGAAACGCAGAGCTGGACCCAGGGCTTCACGGTGGGGATCTGAGGACTTAAGCAATGAGTACGACCGACAAGGCGTCCACCGAGGCGCCGCAATCCGAATCCGCCGTGGACACGGCCGCGGCCGAGGCCGCGGCGACCGCCGAGGCCACCGCCGACGCGGCGGCCGGCGCGCAGCTGTCCACCGCCCCGCTGGAGGACAGCCCCACCGGGCCGGCCGTCGGCATCGGCGTGATCGGCTGGGCCCGCTGGTTCTGGCGCCAGCTCACCTCCATGCGGGTGGCGCTGATCCTGCTCTTCCTGCTGTCCCTGGGCGCCATCCCCGGTTCCCTCGTCCCGCAGACCCAGGTCGACGCGATGAAGGTCGCGGAGTGGAAGAGGACCCACGAGTTCTGGGTGCCGCTCGCCGAGAAGCTCCAGCTCTTCGACGTCTACAGCTCGGTGTGGTTCTCCGCGATCTACATCCTGCTGTTCGTGTCGCTGATCGGCTGCATCGTGCCGCGCACCTGGCAGTTCGTCGGCCAGCTCACCGGCCGCCCGCCCGGCGCCCCCAAGCGGCTGGACCGGCTGCCCGCGTACACGACGTGGCGTACGGAGAAGTCCCCGCAGGAGGTGCTCTCGTACGCGAAGACGCTCCTGGGCGACCGCCGATTCCGCACCGAGGCGGGCGGGAACTCGGTCGCCGCCGAGAAGGGCTATCTGCGCGAGGCCGGAAACCTGGCCTTCCACATCGCCCTGATCGTGCTGCTGGTGGCCTTCGCCACCGGTCAGCTCTTCAAGTCCGAGGGCGGCAAGCTCGTCCTGCGCGGCAAGGGCTTCTCGAACACGCTCACCCAGTACGACGACTTCAAGCACGGCAGCCTCTTCAGCTCCGACGACCTGCCGCCCTTCTCCTTCACGCTCGACAAGTTCGACGCCACGTACGAGAAGACCGGCCCGCAGAAGGGCACCCCGCGCGACTTCAAGGCGTACGTCACCTTCAGCGACGGCGCGGACGGCACGCCGCAGAAGCGCGAGATCCAGGTCAACAAGCCCCTGGAGGTCGACGGCTCCAAGGTCTACCTGCTCGGCCACGGCTACGCGCCGGTCGTCTCGGTGACCGACCCCAGCGGCAAGGTGGTCTACCGGGACGCCGTGCCGATGCTGCCCCAGGACGCGAACCTCACCTCGGCCGGCGCGATCAAGGTCGCGGACGGCTACCGGAACAAGAGCGGCGAGAAGGAGCAGCTCGGCTTCTCCGCCCGGTTCGTGCCGACCTTCGCGGGCAAGGGCCAGGGCACGATGCTCTCGCAGTTCCCGGCCGCGGACTTCCCGGTGCTCGCCCTCAACGCGTTCCACGGCAGCCTCGGCGTCGACGCGGGGCTGCCGCAGAACGTGTACCAGCTGGACACGGCCAAGATGCAGCAGTTCAAGAAGGAGAACGGCGATCCGTTCTCGCAGCTGCTGCTGCCGGGCGAGACGATGACCCTGCCGGACGGCGCGGGCACCGTGAAGTTCGAAGGCATCGAGCGTTGGGCCACCTTCTCGATCACCCGGCAGCCCGGCAGCGGGCTCGCGCTCGCGGGCGCGGTGGCGGCCATCGGGGGCCTGGCCGCATCCCTGTTCATCCAGCGCCGCCGGATCTGGGTCCGCGCGGTGGCCGGCAAGGACGGAGTGACCGTCATCGAGATGGCGGGCCTCGGTCGAAGCGAGTCCGCCCGGCTCTCGGAAGAGCTGACGCTGCTCGCCGTCGCGCTCAACCAGCAGGCGCCCATGGCGCCTGATCCTGTCGAAGAAACCGTTGAAGGGGAGCGCGGATGACGCCGCTCGCAGCCGCAGCCAACGAGAACCTGGCGCACATCAGCAATGTGCTGATCTATTCGTCGATGGCGGTCTACACGCTCGCCTTCCTCGCCCACATCGCCGAGTGGATCTTCGGCAGCCGCAGCAAGGTGGGCCGTACGGCCGCCGCGCTGACCGGCGCCAAGACGGCCGACGCCCCCGCCGTGCAGGTGCGGGCGAAGGGCGGGAGCACCGCCGTCCTGGACAAGCCCAAGGTCGTCACGCGCTCCGCCTCCGGCACCCGCGACGTCCCTGACGGTCCCGGCGCGGCCGGCGGCACCGTCCAGGGCGACCTGTACGGGCGGATCGCGGTCTCGCTGACCGCGCTGGCCTTCCTCATCGAGGCGGGCGGCGTCCTCGCCCGCGCGCTGTCGGTGAACCGGGCCCCCTGGGGCAACATGTACGAGTTCTCGCTGACCTTCTCCACGGTGGCCGTCGGCGCGTACCTGATCCTGCTGGCGCTGAAGAAGAACGTCCGCTGGATGGGCCTGATCCTGGTCACCACCGTCCTGCTGGACCTCGGCATCGCCACCACCTGGCTCTACACCGACAGCGACCAGCTGGTGCCCGCGCTGCACTCGTACTGGCTGTGGATCCACGTCTCGACCGCGATCATCTGCGGCGCCGTCTTCTACATCGGGGCGACCGGCACGGTCCTGTACCTCTTCCGCGACGGGTACGAGTCCAAGCTCGCGCGCGGCGGCAAGCCCGGCCGGTTCGCGACCTCGGTCATGGAGCGGCTGCCGGCGGCGGCCACGCTCGACAAGTTCTCGTACCGGATCAACGCGGCGTTCTTCCCGCTGTGGACCTTCACGATCATCGCGGGCGCGATCTGGGCCGGCGACGCCTGGGGCCGCTACTGGGGCTGGGACCCCAAGGAGGTCTGGTCCTTCGTGACGTGGGTGGCGTACGCCTGCTACCTGCACGCGCGGGCCACCGCCGGCTGGAAGGGCCGCAAGGCCGCGTACCTCGCGCTCTTCGCCTTCGCCTGCTGGATCTGGAACTACTACGGCGTGAACATCCTGCTCAACGGCAAGCACTCGTACGCGGGCGTCTGACCGGCGGGAGTGGGACGCTGGTGTCATGCCTCCTGTGAGTCAGGGCACCAGCGAGAGCCCCTTCGGCCGTCACGGTGACGGTGGCGGCGAGGACCGCTGGCTGCTGCGTTTCGAACCGCACCTGCCGTACGCCTACGAGGCCCTGTGGCCCGCCCTCTCCACGGCGGACGGGCTGCGCGGCTGGCTGGCGGCGGCCGACGTACTGCAACGGCGCCTCGGCGGGGCCGTCACGCTGTGCTGGCTGAACACCGGCACCTCGGTGACCGGGCGGATCACGGCCTGGGACACCGAACGGGTCGTGGAGTACACGGTGAGCGAGCAGGGACGGATCCGCTTCCACCTGGAGCCGGTGGGGACGGACTCCACGGTGCTGCGCTTCGTCAACGAGCGCGGCGGGACGGAGGCGGAGCGCCTCGACTGCCTCGCCGGCTGGCACCACCACTTCGAGCTGCTGGAATCCGCCCTGGCGGGCACCCCGGCGGGCACCCCCGCGGACCGGCCCCTGTGGAACGACGCCCGCTGGGCGGAGCTGCGCGGGGCCTACGCGGCCGCCGCGGGGGCGGCAGCCTCCAGGGCGTAGCCGCCGGCCACCACACGGGCCGCAGGGCGGGCAGCTCCCCGTCGCCGTTCAGTGTCCGTACGAGCCGGGGATCCGGGTGCTGCCCTGGGCCCGGCAGGCCCGGCAGGCCCGGTAGCGCCGCGACGGCCGTCAGGCCGGCTTGTCCTTGTCGGCGTCCTTGTCCGTGTTCCGCTCCCGGTCGTTCTCCAGGGACTTCAGGAACTCCGGGTTGTCGTCCGGCGCCACCCACCGGCTCCGGTGGGTGCGCCCGCCGCCGACTGCGGACCGCTTCTTGCCCGCGAACAGCCACACCACCGGGCCGACGATCGAGAAGAGCAGGATGATGATCACCCAGATCACCTTCGGGAGGTGCTTGACCTCCTCCTCCGGCGTGTTCAGGCAGTCGATGAACGTGTAGATGGTCAGCGCGATGATCAGCAGGAAGGGCAGATAGCGCAGCACGGTGTGGGACCGACCCCCAGAAGATTGCGCGGCCCTGGACGGGCCGAGGAAGACTCCTCCAGGGTAGAGGGGCCGGGCGGCCGGTGACGATCCATCCGGAGTCGCGGGTCGGACCCCCGCCGCGGTCCGGCCCCGGAGCGGGGATGCCACAATTGCCCGCATGGCTTACGACGATCTCCGCTCGCTGCTCCGGGCCCTCGAACGGGAGGGCGACCTCAAGCGCATCAAGGCCGAGGTGGACCCGTACCTGGAGGTCGGGGAGATCGTCGACAGAGTGAACAAGGCGGGCGGCCCGGCCCTGCTCTTCGAGAACGTCAAGGGCTCGGCGATGCCGCTGGCCATGAACGTGTTCGGCACCGACCGCCGGCTGCTGAAGGCCCTCGGCCTGAAGTCGTACGCCGAGATCAGCGAGAAGATCGGCGGCCTGCTCAAGCCGGAGCTGCCGCAGGGCTTCATCGGCGTGCGCGAGGCCTTCGGCAAGCTCGGCTCGATGGTGCACGTGCCGCCGAGGAAGGTGAAGGGCGACTCCGCACCCGTCCAGGAGGTCGTCCTCACCGGCGACGACGTGGACCTGGACCAGCTGCCGGCCCTCTTCACCTGGCCCAAGGACGGCGGGTCCTTCTTCAACCTGGGCCTGACGCACACCAAGCACCCGGAGACGGGCGTGCGCAACCTCGGCCTGTACCGCCTCCAGCGCCACGACAAGCGCACCATCGGCATGCACTGGCAGATCCACAAGGACAGCCGCAACCACTACGCGGTCGCCGCCAAGCGCGGTGAGCGGCTGCCGGTCGCGATCGCCTTCGGCTGCCCGCCGGCCGTGACGTACGCGTCCACCGCGCCGCTGCCCGGCGACATCGACGAGTACCTCTTCGCCGGCTTCGTCGCGGGCAAGCGGATCGAGATGGTCGACTGCAAGACGGTCCCGCTCCAGGTCCCGGCCCATGCGGAGGTCGTCATCGAGGGCTGGCTGGAGCCGGGGGAGACGCTCCCGGAGGGCCCCTTCGGCGACCACACCGGCTTCTACACCCCGCAGGAGCCCTTCCCCGCGCTGAAGATCGACTGCGTGACGATGCGCAAGCGTCCGCTGCTCCAGTCGATCGTGGTCGGCCGGCCGCCGACGGAGGACGGGCCGCTCGGGCGTGCGACGGAACGCTTCTTCCTCCCCCTCCTCAAGATCATCGTGCCGGACATCGTGGACTACCACCTCCCCGAGTCGGGCGGCTTCCACAACTGCGCGATCGTCTCGATCGACAAGAAGTACCCGAAGCACGCGCAGAAGGTCATGCACGCCATCTGGGGCGCCCACATGATGTCGCTGACCAAGCTGATCATCGTGGTGGACTCGGACTGCGACGTCCACGACCTGCACGAGGTGTCCTGGCGGGCGCTGGGCAACACGGACTACTCCCGCGACCTCACGATCGTCGAGGGCCCGGTGGACCACCTGGACCACGCGTCGTACCAGCAGTTCTGGGGCGGCAAGGCGGGCATCGACGCCACGAAGAAGCTCCCCGAGGAGGGCTACACCCGTGACGGGGGCTGGCCCGACATGGTCGAGTCCGACCCGGCCACCGCGGCACTGGTGGACAGCCGCTGGAAGGAATACGGACTGTGAGCCCGATCGGAGTGAGCGGCCCCGAGCTCGTCATCGGCACCGACACCGCGTACGTGGCCCTGCTGCGGCCGGAGATCGACCCGGCCGAGCCGGGCGTGGTCATCGCGGCCCGGCAGGCGGGCGTGACGCCCGAGGAGTTCGCGGGCCCCGGCAACATCTGGGCGCTGATGATCGACGTGGAAGGCGAGGGAGACGGCTTCGAGCTGCCCGGCGCGCGGGACATCGAGGCGGACGACTTCGCCGAGCAGCTCCAGCGTGCCCTGGCGGCCGGCGAGCCTTTCACCGCCGAAGCCGGGAACTTCCTGCGCCTCGACGCCCGTCCGTCCGGCGACTCCTGGGTGGTCACCGCCCACGTCACCCCGCCGGAGGGCCACGACGGCGCCGCCGCCCAGGCCCTGGAACTCGGTCCCCTGCCCGCGGCGGAGCTGCTGGCCGACCTCGAAGAGTTCCGGAGGGACCTCGTATGACATCCGCCGCCGAGGGAATCCTCGGGTCCGGGTCCGGCCCCGCGCCGCAGGCGACCGGCAAGGTCAAGGCCTTCCTGCGGCTCGTGATGATCGAGCACTCGGTCTTCGCGCTGCCCTTCGCCTACATCGCCGCCCTCACCGCCATGTTCCGGCTCGACGGGGCCATGCACTGGGGCACGCTGCTGCTCGTCACCGTCTGCATGGTGGGGCTGCGGACCTTCGCGATGGCCGCCAACCGGATCATCGACCGGGAGATCGACTCCCGTAACCCCCGCACCGCCGGGCGCGAGCTCGTGACCGGCGCGGTGTCGGTACGGTCCGCGTGGACCGGGGCCGGGGTCGCGCTCGCCGTGTTCCTCGGGTCGGCCGCGCTGCTGAACCCGCTGTGCCTGGTGCTGGCGCCGCTCGCCGTGGTGCCGATGGTGGTGTACCCGTACGGCAAGCGGTTCACGAACTTCCCGCACGCCATCCTGGGCCTGGCCCAGGCCATGGGCCCGGTCGGCGCCTGGCTGGCCGTGACCGGCGAGTGGTCCTGGGAGGCGGTGATCCTCGGGGTCGCGGTGGGCGTGTGGATCGGCGGCTTCGACCTGATCTTCGGCTGCCAGGACGTCGCCGCGGACCGCGCGGAGGGCGTCAAGTCCGTCCCGGCCCGCTTCGGCATCCCGGCCGCCCTGTGGGGCGCCCGCGGCGCGCACGTCGTGACGACCGCCCTGCTCGCCTGGTACGCCCTCGCCACGGACGCCGGCCCGCTGTTCTGGGCGGGCCTGGCGATCGTCGCCGGCGCCTTCCTCTACGAGCACACCATCGTCACGCCGCACGACCTGTCCCGTCTGAACCGGGCCTTCTTCACGGTCAACGGCTTCATCGGCGTCGCCCTCTTCGTGTGCGCCCTGCTGGACCTCGCGGTCCGGGGGCTGACGCTCTAAGCGGCGCTCGTCGGCCGGGGCCCGTCCGGGCGGCGGAAGAAGAGGGCCGTCGCCACGCCCGCCGCGAGGCCGAAGAGGTGGGCCTGCCAGCTGACGCCGGAGTCGGTCGGCAGGACGCCGAGGAAGATCGTGCCGCCCCAGACCGCGGCCACCGCCAGTCCCACCGCCACGCCCAGGGCCTTGCGCTCGACGAAGCCGCGGACCACCAGGTAGCCGAACAGCCCGAAGACCAGGCCCGAGGCGCCGACCGTGATGCTGTGCGACGGGGAGAACAGCCAGACGCCCGCCCCGTCCGCCGCGATGATCAGGGCGCAGACGGCCAGGAAGCGGCGTATGCCGCCGAGCGCGGCGACGAAGCCGAGGACCAGCAGCGGGACGCTGTTGGACGCGGTGTGGTCGAAGCCGAAGTGCAGGAAGGGCGCCAGGGGGATCCCGGTGAGGCCGTCCGCCTCGCGCGCGGCGATCCCGTACGCGACCAGCGCGTGGCCGGTGGCGAGGTCGACCGCCTGGATCAGCCACAGCAGGGCCACCCACCCCAGCATCAGGCGGGCCGCCGCCTTGGCGCGGTCGGCCTGTGTCCAGTTCTGGTCCATCGTGTTCATGCCGGTCCCCGTGCTCCCCGTGCTGCGTGTCTCGCCCTCGTCCCACCCCGTGGAACGTCGGGGCACCTTACCGAGTGCCCGCGCCCTGTGGCCGGATAGTCTCGGAGGTATGACTGAGCGCAAGCGCACCCCGTGGGTGGTCGGGGTTTCCGGGGCGTCCGGGACGCCGTACGCGGCGGCGGTGCTCCGCGGCCTGTTGGCGGCGGGCGAGAGTGTGGACCTGGTGGTGAGCCGGGCTTCGAGGCTGACCCTGCTCGACGAGACCGGGATCGCCTTCCGGGACGCGCACTGGCGGGAGGACCTCGGCGAGTGGCTGGAGCGCGGGGCGGACGGGAAGCCCGCGACCTTCGTCCGGCCGGAGCTGGGGGACGTACGCCACTGGGGCGCCGGGGACCTGGCCGCCGGGCCGAGTTCGGGCTCGTACCCCGTCAAGGGGATGCTGATCGTGCCGGCGTCCACGGCCTGTGTGGCGGGCGTGGCGCTCGGGCTGTCGAAGGACCTGCTCCAGCGCGTCGCGAGCGTGACGCTCAAGGAGCGGCGCCGACTGGTGGTCGCGGTGCGGGAGACCCCGCTGAACGGGCAGACGCTGAAGCATCTGGTGTCGCTGGACGAGGCGGGCGCAATCGTGCTGCCCGCCTCTCCGGCGTTCTACGCGGGCGCGACGCACATCCAGGATCTGGTGGATTTCGTCGCGGGGCGGGTGCTGGACGCGGCAGGGGTGCCGCACCGGCTGTACCGCCGTTGGGAGGGGGAGCTGGGAGGCTCCCGCCCCCGTGACTAGCGCTTCTTGGCGCCGGGCTTGCGGGTCTTGTCGACGCGGTGGGCGGCGGCGGGCTGGTGGGCACGGGATCGGTTGGCCAGCTCCTGGAGCTGTCGCATGTGTGCGTAGGCCATCTCGATCGTGTACACGGTGAACCACTCCTGAAGATCGTCATTGATCTGTTGAAAGATTCACAGGGTGTTGACCCTGTGCGCCTTTGATTCTATACGTAAACTTGCGGGATCGCCGAATAATGGAAGGCTCCAGGTATATGGACGCGGTGGACAGGCAGCTCATCCAGGCACTCCGGGAAAACGGACGTGCCTCGTACGCGGAGCTGGGCCGGCTCGTGGGCCTCTCGGGCCCCAGCGTCACCGACCGGATCAACCGGCTGGAGACCGCCGGCGTGATCACCGGCTACCGCGCGACGGTGGCCGCGGCCGAACTCGGCCTCGGGGTCACGGCACTCATCGGCATCTCCCTCTCGGACGCCGCCGACCACGAGGACGTGGCCCGGCGGCTGCGCGACCTCGCCGAGATCGAGGACTGCTGGTTCATCGCCGGTGACGACTCCTACATGCTGAAGGTGCGCGCCAGCGACGTGGACGGCCTGGAGAGGATCATCCGCAGGCTCTCGGGCACCAAGGGCGTCTCCCGGACCCGCACCACCATCGTGCTCTCCACGAAGTGGGAGAACCGGGTCGGGGATCTGCCCGAGGAGGGCTGAGAGTACGGTTGGTGGCGGTTGCAGGCAGGGCAGGACGCACGGAGGAGACGACCGGGATGGACGCTGGGCTCAAGCGCGAGCTGGAGGAGAAGGTCCGCTCCGGCGAGCGGCTGACGCGTGAGGACGGTATCGCCCTCTACGAGTCGGACGACCTGGCCTGGCTCGGCGGCCTCGCCCACGAGGTGCGCACGCGCAAGAACGGCGACGTCGTGCACTTCAACGTCAACCGCCACCTCAACATGACGAACGTGTGCACCGCGTCGTGCGCGTACTGCTCGTTCCAGCGCAAGCCGGGCGAGAAGGACGCGTACACGATGCGCATCGAGGAGGCCGTGCGCCTAGCCCAGGCCATGGAGAACGAGAACCTCACCGAGCTGCACATCGTCAACGGCCTGCACCCGAGCCTGCCGTGGCGCTACTACCCGCGCTCGCTCTCCGCGCTCAAGGAGGTCCTGCCGAACGTCTCGCTGAAGGCGTTCACGGCGACCGAGATCCACCACTTCGAGACGATCTCCGGGCTGTCGGCCTCCGAGATCCTCGACGAGCTGATCGAGGCGGGCCTGGAGTCGCTCACCGGCGGCGGCGCGGAGATCTTCGACTGGGAGATCCGCCAGCACATCGTCGACCACCGCACCCACTGGGAGGACTGGTCGCGCATCCACCGGCTCGCGCACGAGAAGGGTCTCAAGACCCCGGCGACGATGCTGTACGGGCACATCGAGGAGCCGCGCCACCGCGTGGACCACGTGCTGCGGCTGCGCGAGCTCCAGGACGAGACCGGGGGCTTCCAGGTCTTCATCCCGCTGCGGTACCAGCACGACTTCGTGGACATGAAGGACGGCAAGATCCGCAACAAGCTCCAGGCGCGCACGACGATGGCGACCGGAGCCGAGGCGCTGAAGACCTTCGCGGTCTCGCGGCTGCTCTTCGACAACGTGCCGCACGTCAAGGTCTTCTGGGTGATGCACGGCGTGCAGACCGCCCAGCTCGCGCTGCAGCACGGCGCGGACGACATGGACGGCTCGGTCGTCGAGTACAAGATCACGCACGACGCGGACAACTACGGCACCCCGAACAAGCTGGGCCGCGAGGACCTGCTGGAGCTGATCCGGGAGGCCGGCTTCCGCCCGGTCGAGCGCAACACGCGCTACGAGATCATCCGCGAGTACCCGGGCCCGGACGCGGAGCTGCGCGAGACGCCGCAGGCGATGCGCCTCTGACTCCGTACTGATGCTCCGGGCAGGCGCTCCGGGCAGGCCCCGGTCCCCTTCGGGGGGGCCGGGGCTTTTCCGTTGCCCGGGGCTTGGTGTAATGGCTACCATGCGCCAGTGGCCATTACTTTTACGTTCGACCCGGTCGTCGACGGCGCCCTGCGCGACGGCATCACCGAGCTGTGGACCGAGGTGTCCAACGCCGGCGGAGCGGTCGGCTTCGTGCCGCCCGTCACCGTGGACGACATCCGCCCCGAACTGGTCAAGCACCTCGCCGCGATGGCCGAGGGCCGCCACCGCCTCGTCGTCGGCCGGGGCGCCGACGGGCGGGTCCTGGCCACCGCCTTCCTCGCGCTCAACACGCACCGGCTCCAGACGCACTGGGCCTGGGCCTACACCGTCATGGTCAGCCCCGCCCTCCAGGGCCGGGGCGCCGGCCGCGAGCTGATGGCCGCGGTCGCCGACGCCGCCCGCACGATCGAGGGCATCGAGGCCATCCGCCTCGGCTGCCGCGGCGGGCTGGGCCTGGAGCACTTCTACGCGGCCTGCGGCTACAAGGAGGTCGGCCGGGTCCCCGAGGCCATCCGCGTGGCCCCCGGCGACGACCGCGACGACATCACGATGCTGCTGCCGCTGCACTGACCCCGGCGGCCGTGCCCGTGGCGTCGGCGTGCTTCACTGGACGGGCACGTACCGACGTAGGACGACGAGAGAGAAGGGGTCACCGTGTCCCTCAAGCCGAGCGCGACGATCCGCTACACCGCGATGCGCCTGGGCATCTTCGTCGGATGCCTCGTCGCCGTCGCCCTCCTGGTCCGCCTGGGCTGGGTGCCCTCCAGCATCGGCGACGCCAACTTCGCCTGGATCGTGCTGCTCTCCCTCGTGATCTCCGCGCCGCTCTCCTTCGTGCTGCTGCGCAAGCAGCGCGACGAGATGTCCGTGGCGATCTCCGGACGCGTCGCGGGTGCGAAGGAGAAGCTCGCCGCGAACCGCAGCCAGGAGGACGAGGCCGACGACGCCTCCCGCGTGGCGCAGTAGAGGCCCCAAAGCGCCCAGTTGGCTTCATCACACACCGAACCGCCCCAGCAACGGGAATACCGCCCGTAACGCTGGGGCGTTCGGCGTTTTCGGGCCCGGCCGCGGGACTCTGCGGTGGCCCCCGCAGGACCCCGACTCAAAGAACTCCTTTGGGATTCCCAAAGTGGAAGTGTTAGCGTGTTCAACATGTTGACCGCAGCCGCTGCGCCCTTCGCGCACACGATGACCCCGGGCGTCCCGCTCGTGGCGCGCCTGCATGTCGACCTCTGCCGCCGCGTGTCCGCGGCCTGTTGCTGTCCGTCGAGCTGAATCGATACAGCAGCGGTCCCGCCCGCCCGGCTCCCTCCGGGTGCTGCCGCACCGCACCGCCACCCGCTGCAGATCCGCAGACCCATCCCGGAGAGTGCCCGTGTCCGCGTCACCGCAGGCCCCTGCCGTCAAGGCCAAGGCCTCGTTCAAATTCCCCTTCTGGGCCCAGATCGTCACCGGTCTCGTGCTCGGCGTCCTGCTCGGCTGGCTGTCGCGCAGCCAGGACGTCAGCTGGCTGCGGACCACGCTGGAGCAGGTGGGCGACATATTCGTCCAGCTCCTGAAGCTGGCCGTCGCCCCGCTCGTCTTCTTCGCGATCCTGGTGTCGATCACCAACCTGCGGAAGGTGAACAACGCCGCGCGGCTGGCCTCCCGCACGCTGCTCTGGTTCATGATCACGTCGCTCATCGCGGTCGGCATCGGCCTCGCGATCGGCCTGCTCACCAACCCGGGCTCGGGCACCGGCCTCACCCCGCAGGACGGCAAGCTGCCCAAGCGCACCGGCTCCTGGCTGGACTTCCTGACCGGCATCGTGCCGAAGGACATCATCACGCCGTTCACCGAGCTGAACGTCCTGCAGATCGTCTTCCTGGCCGCCGTCGCCGGCATCGCCGCCCTCCAGCTCGGCGCCAAGGCGCAGCCGGTGCTGAACCTCGCCGAGGCCGTGCTGGAACTGCTCCAGAAGGCCCTGTGGTGGGTCATCCGCCTCGCCCCGCTCGGCACCGTCGGCCTCATCGGCACCGCGATCGCCACGTACGGCTGGGACCTCATCGGCAAGTACGCGACCTTCACCGCGGACGTGTACATCGGCTCGGCGCTCGTGATGTTCGGCGTCTACCCGCTGCTGCTGGCCACGGTCGCCAAGGTCAACCCGGTCCAGTTCTTCAAGGGCGCCTGGCCCGCGATCCAGCTGGCCTTCGTCTCCCGCTCGTCGGTCGGCACCATGCCGCTCACCCAGAAGGTCACCGAGCGCCTGGGCGTTCCGAAGGAGTACGCCTCCTTCGCCGTCCCGTTCGGCGCGACGACCAAGATGGACGGCTGCGCCGCGATCTACCCGGCGCTCGCCGCGATCTTCATCGCGCAGATCTTCGACGTGCAGCTGGGCATCACCGACTACCTGCTGATCGCCTTCGTCTCCGTGGTCGGCTCGGCCGCCACCGCCGGTCTGACCGGCGCCACCGTGATGCTGACCCTGACCCTCTCCACGCTGGGCCTGCCCCTGGAGGGCGTCGGCCTGCTGATGGCGATCGACCCGATCCTGGACATGATGCGCACCGCCACCAACGTGGCCGGCCAGGCGCTGGTCCCGGTCGTGGTCGCGGCCCGCGAGGGAATCCTGGACAAGGAGGCCTACGCCACCGCCTCGTCGTCCCCGCTGGACGAGCCGGCCCCGGCCGCCGCCGCGGTGACGCCGGAGCCCGCGAAGGTCCCGGTCCCCGCCTGACCCGTTCCACACTCGCCGCAGCCCCCGCCCCGTCCGGGCGGGGGCTGTGGTGTGTCACACAGGTTCGGGTCGGCCGTTGAGCCATGCCACGGCCTCGGCGTGGTCGGCGGCGACGCCGACCGGCGCCCAAGCCCCGTTTTCCCCCTGCCGTTCGAGGAGCAGCCGCGGAGCGTGGGGGTGCAGGTGGGAAGCGCCGCCGCCGGCGAGGGGGACCGCGCGACGGGTGCCGGTGATCCAGTGGTCGGACTCCCGGCGCCGTTTCCGCCGAGCCGCCCACGCCTCAAGGGAATTGCGGCGCGGGACCTCGGGCGTGTCGCTGCTGTCCACGGCTGCTCCCTACCGCCAGCGTGCCCCGGGCACCGGGTTGCCCGGGTCGTCCACCCATGGTGCAGCGCCGTCGGCGCTGACCGTGAGTCCGAACCGGGTGAGGGACGGTCGTCCGGTGCCCTCCCACCAGTCGTAGGCGGCTTCCACGACAGGCGCAGCGCCTCACGCTGGTTGCTCATCTCCAGGTTGACGTTGATCTCGTGGATCTGGACGTTCCCCATGGAGAAAGTGAGGCTGTGACGGTCAAAGGGCATGACGCCGACGTGGGCATCCACGCGTTCGGCAGCCTCGGTGGCGTGCCGGATGCGGGCAAGGGTCTCGTCCTTGTTCCCGGAGCGGGCGGCGGAGACGGCGGAGCGCAGTTGCAGCGAGCCCCATACGCGCAGGGCGAGCGGGTCGCCGCCGTCGTACTGGTCCTGGACGGTGGCGAGAGCCTTGTCGGCCAGGGCGAGGGCGTCGGCGTAGTCGGCTGTGGCCCACATGTCCCACACCCGCATCCAGTCGGCGACGGCGGGCAGCAGCGGGTCACCGGACCGCTGCGCGGCCCACACGGCGCGCTCGCAGGCGAGTGCTACGAGCTCTGGCTGTCCAAGGGTGTGGGCTGCGGTGTGGGCGAACTTGCACGCCACCGCGTAGACGGCGAACGCCTTCTCCTGCTCATGGCCGTCGGCGTGCTCTGCGAGTGCCCGGGACTCCCGCAGCAGGTCGGGGATTTCGCGCAGGATCGCGGTGTTCGCGGCGGCGTCTCGCAGCCGGTGAAGGCGGCGCGTGGCCCGCCACAGGTCGTCGGCCGTTCGCGGCATGCCGTCGAACACGGGGGTGAGGTCGTAGCGGCGCAGCTCCCGCATGATCGACGCGGCAGCCGCGTGCCAGCCGGCATTGGGCTCGGCGCCGCCGCCGTATGGTCGCTCGATCAGTACGTTCGGGTGGCAGTGCAGGGCGGCGGCAAGGGCGTTGATCAGGGCGGCCCGGTCCAGTTCGAGCCTGCCCTTCTCGACCTTCGACACCCACGCCTGTGTCTTGCCGACCGCGGCAGCGAGGTCGGCCTGTGTCATGCCGACCTTGAGCCGCTGCCGCCGGACGCGCTGGCCGATGGCCTCTTGCTCCTCAAGCTGGTGGGGCATCATGAACTCCGTCCTTGGCTCGACACCTTGGACGGTACTCGTGCGGGCCCTGCGTGTGTCGGTGAGTTGGGTGCCGAGGCGGGCAAGGTTGGGCGCGGCGTCGGAGCAGGCGAAAGTCCCGGTCACCGTCTGACCTGCCCAACGCTCAACGCTCGCCGCAGCCCCCGCCCCCGTCCGGGCGTGGGCTGCGACGCGTCATGCGCCTGTATGCGCCACGAAGCCGGCCCAAGCGCGGGGTGCGAAGGCGAGGTGGGACCGGCGGAGGTCCTTGGAGTCGCGAACGTGGATGGTGGCGGGCGTGAGGGCTACCTCGACACAGTCGTTGCCGTCGCTGCTGTCGCTGTAGCTGCTCTTGAACCAGCCCAGCTCGGGGTTGTGGATCATGTTTCTCCCAATAGTTCCTCGACGAAGGCCAGCGACTTCCGCGGCGTGAGCGCCTGAGCCCGGATGATGCCATAGCGCAGTTCGAGGATTCGGAGCTGTTTCGGGTCCGAGACCGGTCGCCCGAAGAACATTCCGTCGGATCGGCCCACTGCTGTACCGTCCTCGAACTTCAGCACCTGGATTCGTCCCGCCATGCCTGCGTGTTCCTCGACGTCGGTCGGCATGACCTGGAACTCGACATTCGGCAACTGGGCCACCTCCACCAGGCGTTCAAGCTGTCGGCGCAGGACCATTGTCCCTCCGATGGGGCGGGTTAGAGTCACCGCTTCCTGGACGAAGCTGAGCGTCGGGGAGGGGGACCGTTCGTAGATCGATTGGCGTGCCATCCGGGCCGCCAGCATCCGTTCCATTTCGTCCGGCGTGTAGACCGGCCGCCATGTTCGGAACAGTGCCCGCGTGTACTCCGGGGTCTGCAACAGGCCATGGATGTTGTGGTTGTTGTACGTGCCGATCTCGACGGCCCGACCCTCCAGCTTCGCCAGGTCCCGCACCTTCTTCGGGTAGCGGACCTGTTCCATGTCCGCCTTCATCGAGGCGATCTTGCCGCCCGCCCGGAGCACCTCGTCCGCCTTGTCCAGGTACTCGGGGCGGGGGATCCGCTTGCCCGCCTCGACCTTGCGGACGAGGTCCTCCCCGTACCCGATCGCCGTGCCGAACTCGGCGGCCCGCATGCCCGCCTCCTCCCGCCACGCCTTGAGCTGGCGGCCGAGCGCGGCCAGTACCGCGACCCCCTGCTCGTCCTCGGGGTCGACGTCCCAGCCCGCGTCTTCCGTACCGTCGCTGTCCACGCTCATGCGCGCCCACCTCCGCCGCACCGAATTCCTCAACGCCCCGTTCCCGGGGCCTGGTCAGGACAGCCGGGACAGCACCGGACAGGCCCCGGACAAAAGCCGGACGCGGGGGCGTTGCCGCTTCTCACGGTAGGCATCCACCGCCACGCTCAGTGACGTGAATACCGAAATCCGTGACTCTGAGAGCCAGTTCGTGGCCCGGCTCGCCGCCACGCCCTTCGGGGCCCGCCAGGCCCGTCGGCTCGCCGTCGAGAAGCTCGACTCGTGGGGGCTGCCCTCCGAGGGGCCCGCGCTCATCGTGGCCGAGCTGGCCGCCAACGCCGTGACCCACGGCCGGGTGCCCGGGCGGGACTTCCGGATGGGGCTCGCCCTCGCCGACGGCGTGCTGCGCATCGAGGTGGTGGACGTGCGCGGCGACCGGGTCCCGGGTGTCCGGGACGCGGGCGCGTGGGCGGAAGCCGGGCGGGGGCTGGTGCTGGTGGACGCGCTCGCGGACCGCTGGGGCGTGGACCGGGGGTTGCCGCCGTGCAAGTCGGTGTGGGCGGAGGTGGATGTGCGAGGGGGGTCGGGCGGACCGTGACGCGGGGGTCCCGGACCCGGTGCGGCCCGGCCCAACCCCTATAAAGAACGAGGTAAAACCAACCCAACCCCACCCCTCCGGCTCCCCGTCACCCGCATGGGTGAACTGTGCCAACTGGGCTGGATTTCGGCCTGGTCGCCTGGCATATGCTCGCCCCACAACCCCAGACATGAGACGGCCCCCGGCGGGACTGGCATCCCGGACGAGGGCCTGACCAAACAGGAAGCAAACCCTTCCCAATGGCTCTTGAGCACTTTAGCGCGGCCTCGCCCGCCCCGTCCCGTCTTCGCGGCGGGACCGCCCGATCCGGTGTCGTTCACGTCAACGACCCGCACCCCAGTCACTACACCGTGGTCGGCAACCACCTCGCCCAGCACCGCTCGCTGTCGCTGGTGGCGATCGGGATCGCGGTCCACATCCAGTCGCTGCCGGACGGCGCCCCCGTCGGCATCAAGGCGCTGGCCAGCCGGTTCCCCGAGGGGGAGGTACGCGTCGCCTCCGCCCTGCGGGAGTTGGAGGCGTACGGGTACCTGGAGCGCAGCCGCGTCAAGCTCCCCAACGGGCAGTTCATCACCCGGACGGTGTCCTACAACCGGCCGGGCGCCGTGCCGCCGGAGCCGCCCACCCCGCCCCCGCCCCCGCCGTTGGGCCGGGCGCCCGTACCGGTGCCGGTGGCGGTACCGAAGCCCGTGCCTGCGCCCGCGCCCGCGCCCGTGCCACCGCCC